>WJJA01000340.1 GCA_014729955.1 bacterium | reverse complement strand
TTCGCCATCTTCATCATTCCACAGGGCGTTGCCGTCGGAGTCGCAGGAGGCGAGTAGCCGCCATCAGGAGTGAACGATTTGCGCCGGGCGGTTGTATCGTCCGGCGTTTTTCGTTGTAGAGGAACAGAGGGACTGCAAGGTCGCCCGGACTTCAGTACCCGAGGCGCACAAGCCCCGGCGGCTGCCTCAGACCGACAGGTGGAGAGCAGGAATGCCGTTGCACGGACCTGGGCCGCTTGACTTATCCGGTACCGACTCTCTAGTTTAAAGGGTGTAAGTGTGAACCACGGCCATACAGGAGGCAGTGCGGCAGAATCATTGAGCGAAGGGTAGGGTACGATAGAATTGGTGAATCCCTTGCGAACCCACTTCGCTTCTGCGCGCCTCTCGTGCGGCGGTGGTTTTCTTTATCCGGTTCGCATGAAGCTCCGGAGTGACCGATGAGCAAACGATGGCTTCTGACAGCTGTTCTTCTTTTCGCCGCCTCTGTGACCACTCGTGCGGAATTCGACTGGGTCTCAAAATATGCCGGTGACTTTCTATCCGGACAGGCGAACGCCCGACTTCTCGCGCTCGGGGGCGTCGGTGTGGCGGTACCGGAAGGGCCGGCGGGTGTGCATGCCAACCCCGCGCTCCTCGCGCGCAACACGCGGCAGGGTGTGTCGCTGATGCACGCCGACCGTTTCGGCGGTGAAGTGATGATGGATTATCTCGCGTATGTTCATCCGACGCAGGAGGGACGTGCGCTTGGATTCGGCTTGATACGGCAGGGCGTGGACGACATCCCTGTGACCTACTGGGAGCAGATCGGCGAAATCCGTCGGCCGCGAGTCACCGAAATGACCTCAGCATCCGAGTATGCGTTCCAGGTCGGTTACGGCACCGAAAGCCGTTACGGGCAAATCGGCGCGGTCGCGAAGCTGCTGTACAAGCGTCTGTACGAGAACAACGCCTACGGACTCGGCATCGATGTCGGCTATGCGCGCGATTTCGGACGATTGACCGTCGGGGCCCAGGCACGGGACGTTCTGTCCACGATACTCGCCTGGGACACCGGCCGTACCGAAACCATCGCACCGGCCGCACGCATCGGTGCCGCCTACACTATTATCATGCAGCGTCAGAACACGGAACTGATGCCTGTGGTGGAGCTACAGGCGCGCGGTGAATCGCTGGACGATGACGACGCGCTCGCTCTGCACGCCGGCCTTGAGGTACGAATCAGCAAGGTCGTGATGGCTCGAGTCGGGTATGACGACGAACGGTTGGCTTACGGTGCCGGTTTGCGCGTCGGACCGGCAGCCGTCGATTACGCCTTCGTCGGACACAGCGACCTCGGCAATACCCACCGTGTGTCGATCGCCTGGTTCTGGGGGCAGATCTGATTCTGTCGAAACGCAGCCGCTCCCATCGGGGCATGTGACAACGTCACTGCCTTTTTCCACAGCATCCTTACAAAACCCACACCCCGGGACCAACGACCCCGGGGTGCTTTATCAGGTCCCAGCTGCGTATCCCGGACTACCTCACCAGGGCGACCTTGCGTACCACCTGCCTGCCGCCACCGTTCATGCGAATGAAATAGGTCCCACTCGGCAGGTCGGAGGGCTTCCAGGTCAAGGTGTGCGACCCCGCCGGACGGGTGTCGTCCAGCAGAACCGCCGCTTCACGACCCAGCAGATCGTATGCCGCAATCTGCACCGCACCCCGTTCGGGCAGCGTATAGTTCAACGTCACCTGCCCGTTGAACGGGTTTGGGTAGGCCGCGGTCAGATCCCATCTACGGGGCGTTGCGCTGCCGAAGGACACCCGCTCCCCGACCCCGACGATCTCATGGTACTGCACCACGGAGATCAGGTCTTCGCCATGCATCACCGCGACGGCCGTACGTGTGGAATCGTTCCAGTCGAAAAAGATTGAGCCGGCCGGCAGCGGCAGCGATCCATTTTCCCGGTGCTGCAGACGATTGGCGCCGTTGCTGTCGTATACCAATCCGACGTACGAGGTGTCGCTGTCGAGAGCGACATTGTACAAGCTGCCGGCTCCGCCACCGACGTTTTCCGTTTCAACGACTGTGCCGAACTGCACCGGATCGACCCATACCACCTGGCGGGGGCCGTAACAGGCAATCGCGAACAGTTCACGGGTTTCCGACCAGGTCAGGCGAATCGGGTTTTCCGGTACATTCACCGTCGCAAGCAAGCCCCAACCACCGGTCTCGTTCAGCAGCAGGCTGACGCTGTTTTCGAAATAGTTCGTGACGAGGGCATACTGGGTGCCGTCCACTTCGCCTACAGCGATCTGGAGCGGGAAGTCGCCGACCGTGATCTGGCTTTCCACGGAAAGCGTGTTCGTGTTGATCACATCGACACGGTCGTCGAACGAGCAGGCAACGAGCGCGTGGTTGCCGTCAGGCGATACCGTCACATCGCTTTGCGTCGAGCCGCCCGCATACGCCACACCGATGACTCCGACATTGATTTCCGCCGCCTCGGACGCATCCGGACCGATGTTTTCAATCACCGATACCGTATTGCTCTGGATGTTGCCCACGAAGGCATACTCCCCGTCCGGGGTGATGTCCAGCACTCCGGGGCGCTGCCCGGCGTTTGCCATCGCAACCACCAGCCCCAACTCGACATCGATCACCGCCACCTGGTATGCCTCATACACACCCACGAGCGCGTAGGCGCCGTCGGGGGTGAAGGCGACGTTCTGCGGTCGTGCGCCGCCCATATCCATCACCGTGACCACTTCCATCTCATCAAGGTCGAGCAAAGTGGCGGTTTCACTGACGGTGTTCACCACCACCGCACGGCTGCCGTCCGGGCTGATCGCACAACGGCGCGGCGCATCGCCCTCCGGCGCCTGTCCGGCGGGCATCGAACCGCGCAGGTCGGGATTGTTCGGATCGGTGATATCATAGAAGAACAGGCGCTCCCGTGCGGTGGCATCGGAACCGACCACACGAGGATGCGTGGGACTGACAATGCCGTCGTACTGGCTGTTGCCCCAGTTGCTGCCGAGCAGGGATTCGGTTTCGAAATCGACCAGCGTCCAGCGGTACTGACCGCTGACCGCGATCGAATGATCGCTGTTTACACCGACCCAGAAGGCGGTGTAGGTGTTGCTGAAGGTGACGACCTCCTCGTCCTCGAAGTCGAAGAGGCCGCTGATGTTGCCCTGAATGCCTGCATATCCTTTTGTACCGTCGGCGTTCATCGCCAGGCCGTAGAAGGAGAAATTGGTGCCGACGGCGTCCAGGCTGTCGATCACGCTGAAATCCGCTACGCCCACACGCATCAATTCATCCGGCGGATCAGGGTTGCCGTAGCGACGGGACAACACACCGAGGATTTGACCGTCACCGGACTTTTTCACCATGGTGGCACCGGGCATCGGGATTTCGCTGAACACATCGCCCGTGGCGGCGTCGATTACCCACAGGCTGTCACGCAATCCGCCGCTCACCAGGTAGCCGCCGTCCTCATTTTCCACGTACTGGAAATTCGAAAACTTCACCGAGCTGCGACCGCTCTCCGCACCCCACGAAAAAGAAAGCAGGGCGATCGGGAAATTCTCGATGGTCATATCATGAGTCAGTGTCTCCAGGTCGATGACTTCGCATACGTCATCGATATCGCAGGCGACATACGCCTTCGTACTGTCGTCATTCAGACGTACCACCCATGGCTGCTCACCGGTGGTAAAGGACGCCGCGACCGAATAATCATTGACGTTGAGGATGTAGACCTCGTCCTCGAACGCGCAGGGAATGATCGCATAGTCCTCGGTAAGCGTCACACCCGCCGGGTAGGTGCCGACCGCGACGGTGGTATCCACCGTCATCGTCTCCCAGTCATACACCGTCACGTTGTCGCTCATACGATTCGCCCACCAGATCTTTGCCCCGTCGGGGCTGAAGGTGCCCCACCCAAGAAAATCGCCCTCGGGGGGAACGCCGGCGTCGAAGGTGTCCTGCGACACCGAATCCTCATCCAGTTCATGATGGACAAGCTGCTGCAGCGTAACCGTTTCGCCGGGCTCAGCCAAACGGGTTTCGAACGGCGGGTCTCCGTTCGGATCGACCTGCAGGTGAGTCTGTGCGACCATGAACAGCGGCATCAGGAGCAGTGCAAAAAGTATCACAACCTTGCGGACCATGGGGATACCTCCCGGTATGCTGAGTAAAGGAATGGGAGTAAAATAACCCCGCAGGCATCCTCGCGCCATTCCCGCCGAGGTTATACAGGAATTTCCGTCGGCAGTCGGAGCGGAACCTGATGCAAAGGCTGAACGTGGATTCTCGCAGGGCTTGAAACAGGATCCCAAATGAAGGGAAGGATAGCCTCCGCCAAATCACACTTGCCGGCGGCAGGCAAGACCGACGGAACGTTGCCGGAGCGTTTTCATAATGTCGTGTCGGGTCTCGGTCCGCGTCAGCGGGGTGTGACCCGGCGCTTAACCCGCATATTTCACGAGTTCAAACTGTGTCAGATGTGAGACGCGAAGGATGAAGCTGTATTACAATACCGCGAATCCTTCGGAACAAAGCAGATGACACAGTTGGGACCGCCCGAAGGGGGAATGAAAAAATGAGTATGGCGTGCCGGAGAAAAACTGCATGTCGAGATATTATCTTATTGTTAATATAGTTTTTAGGAAAGAGTATTCTCTCCATTCATGAAATATTCGGGTTAAAAAGGAGTAGATACGGCACTGTTCACCTC
>WJJA01000339.1 GCA_014729955.1 bacterium | reverse complement strand
GTCTACGATCCTTACACCGGAGTGGGCGGTCCAGGCACGCAAACGTACGACATCCGTGACATGAGCTGGATGCGCAGCTACGGCACCAGCGGTGAGGATATCGCGCGGGATGCAATACCTGTCGCGGATACCACGTTCATGGGCGGCACGCATCGTGTCTGGTCCTACGCGCTCGCCGGCGACCGGGAGAAGGGCGACGGACGGGAAGGGTGGCTGATCCTGGCGGACAGCCTCGGACGTATGCGTTGGCAGCAGACCTTCAAAGCGCGCGGATTTGATGAAATCCATTCGATCACACGCGCACCGCAGAAGGGGTTTTTCCTCGCGGGCCGGACGTCGGAAAACGAGGACGCCGAGTCGGACGCCTGGCTGATTCGTGTGGACAGTCTCGGCGCTGTCATGTGGGCGCGTACGTTCGGCGGCGCGGAACACGATGCTTTCACTCATCTGCTGCCCCTGCGTGAAGGGGGAGCGATGATGGCGGGCTGGACGGCTTCCGAAGGTGACCAGGGTGAGGACAGTTGGCTCGTCGTGGTCGATTCGCTGGGTTATGTGACCTGGTCGCAAACGTACGGCACAGCGGGGGACGACCGTCTTTACGACCTGCAACTCTCTCCGGAAGGCGGGTTCATTGCCGCAGGCATCAGCCGGGAGTCAGAATCCGCAGACGCGGACGGACGGTTGATCAAGCTTAACCGCCATGGTCAAATCCTTTGGGAGCAGACCTACGGCGGCGCGTCGGACGATGAGTTCACCGCGGTCCGTGCGGCCGGGCGCTACGATTTCCTCGTCGCGGGGCGCACGAAATCCCAGGGTTCGATGAACAATTGGGATGCCTGGATGATGCGTGTGGACGGCAAGGGCGGGGAGATCTGGAACAACGTGGTCGGGCAGGAGAAGGACGATCACGCGATCCTGTTCACCCCGAGTGGCAAGAACCAGTACGCCCTCGCCGGATACAGCTATGATCCCGACGTGAAACGCAGTGTAGGCTGGTTGCTGAAAGTCGATCAAACCGGTGAAAACCAGCACTGGTCGAAGACCTTCGACGGCTATCACTCGAGCCGGTTCTACATCGCGAAGCCTCACCTTGGCGGATTCCTTCTTTGCGGAACACTCCATATCGATCCTCACTCGGAGGCGGATGCCTGGCTGGTGCGCACCGACGAGGAAGGGATGGTGCAGACCTGGTCCGAAAAAGGTGCCGTCGCAACAGAAACACGCGGGGATGTGCGCGCGCGTCCAACGGAGCAGCCGAACAAGGGGAATTGATCCCACGTGAATCGGGGACGACTTGCGGCTTGCATCGAAAGGCGTGACGTCGTCAATGCGAAAGGGGTATCCCGTTCGCAGATGTCACGCTGCAACGCAGACGGTTATACCGCCCCGACGTCCTGTTTTCCCCACCTCGAGCGATACCTCTTACCAGGCGCCGGTCGTTACGTGATGTTCTTCACGGAACGGTTGGGCGGATTTGGGACGAGACCGTGCATTTCCTATATTAGAGCTTCGATTCACGGCCGGCCGCAGGCCTGCGGGCAGGCGTCGGCGGACTTGGACCATCAGGGGAGCGTACACCATGGACGAAGGGTTTGACGTACTGATCGTAGGGGCGGGACCGGCCGGCACAGCGGCGGCGATCACACTGGCGCGTGCCGGGTTGGAAGTGGTCGTGCTGGAACGTGGCGAGTATCCCGGGGCGAAAAATGTGTACGGCGGGATTCTCTTCACCCATCAGCTCGCAAAGCTGCTGCCGGACACCTGGCAGGACCTGCCGAAAGAGCGAAACGTCACCCGGCGTCGATTCGGCGGAATCAACCGCAGCGGTGTGGAGTACGCCATGGATGTGAAGGTGCCCGCCTGGCGTGAGGCGCCTTACAACCACACGGTGACCGCGATGCGCGGTCGTTTCGACCGGTGGTTCGCTGAGCAGGCGGAAGAGGCCGGCGCCCAGATCTTCCCCGGCTTCATGGTGTCCGAGTTGATCATCGAAGAGGGTCGTGTCAAAGGCGTCAAGGTGCAGCCCGGCGACGAAGTGTTTGAAGCGAAGGTCGTGATTTCCGCAGAGGGTGTGCAGGCGTTTCTTGCACGACAGGCAGGCCTGATGCAGCCGGAGTTGCCGAAGAAGCACATGATCACCAATATCAAAGAGGTGATCGGACTGCCGCGCGAAAAGATCGAAGACCGTTTTCTGTTGGAGAACGGCGAAGGTGTGGCGATGGAATATTTCGGCGAACCGGTGGAGGGCAGGTTCGGGATGGGATTTGTCTATACGAACGAAGAGTCGGTGTCCATCGGCCTCGGCCTGACGGTGCAGGAATTGATCGATTCGAAAAAGACCCTGAACGACTATATCGAACACTTCAAGAACCTGCCGACCATCCGCAAGCTGATCGAGGGCGGCGAGATCCTCGAGTACCATGCCCACATGATCCCGGAGTACGGTTACAACCACCTGCCGAAGATGACGATGCCCGGGCTGGTTCTGGTGGGCGACACGGCCGGCTTGATCAACGGCAGCGTCTACCACGAAGGCACCAACCTGGCGATGGGATCGGGCATCATAGCCGCGGAGACGATCATCGAGGCGAAAGAGAAAGGGTTGGATTTCGGATCGGCTGAAGCATTGGCGCCGTACCGTCAGAAACTTGAAAACACGTTCGTCCTGAAGGATCTTTTCAAGTTCCGCAAGATGCCCGATTTCTTCAACGAGAACAAGCACTACCTGCGTGACTACACGAACTACGTCGGTGAATGGCTGCAGGAGTATTTTACGATAACCGAAACGTCGAAGGCGGATGTTGAAAAGAACATCCTGAAGAAGATCAAGCGCGACATCGGCCTCTGGCGGTTCGCTCGTGACATGTTCAAAGTTT
>WJJA01000338.1 GCA_014729955.1 bacterium | reverse complement strand
TCGCTGTTTAACGTGCATGCGGTACGCAGCCCGGCGAGCGGGGTCGTGGCATCGGCCGCACACCATCCCGGCAAGTTTCACCCGGCCTTCAAGCCGGAAGCGGGGCGTGAAAACGAGCATGTGCGTCTCGAAATCGAGACCGATCACGGCCCGGTCGTGTTATACACCATGGCCGGGTTTCTCACGCGCCGCGTGATCAACCATGCCGAGCAGGGCGACACTGTGCGCGCGGGTGAACGGATCGGATTTGTCCGTTTTGGATCTCGCGCTGAAGTGATGTTTCCACCCGGTTTCGTTCCTTCCATTCATGTGGACGAGAAGGTGGTTGGTGGTGTCACCGAGCTGGGTGCGTTCGACACCACCGAGACGGGTCGCTCCACTCCGAACGATGAGGGAGAGGTCTCGCTGTTGTCCCGGGACCGTGCCGCTACACTGCCGGGAACCATCGCCCTGCGTTTGCAGCAATACCTCGGACGTCGCCTTCCCGCACTGGACCGCTGGATAGACCGCAAAGGACGCCGTCGTGAAGCGTAGCCTGCCCTTCATCTTGACACTGGGGAATCTTGCCGCAGGGCTTGCGGCGGTTGCCTACGCTCTGCAAGGGGCCTTTTTCGTCGCCGGTGCGCTGGTGTTGATCGGTGCGGTGCTGGACGGTTACGACGGTCGTCTCGCGCGCAAACTTGGTGTTGCGGGCGTGTCCGGGCAATGGGCGGACACGACGTCGGACCTGGTAACGTTCGGCCTTGCGCCGTCGATGATGCTGTTCATGCTTGGTGGAGCGACGTACGCCTGGCTGTTCGCGCTGTTTTACGCCGCCGCGATCCTCGCACGCCTGGTGCGATATCTTCTTTCTCCACCTCCGGCGGGTACATTCAAAGGTCTGCCTTCCCCTTCCGCCGGCATCGCGGTGGCGGCATCGGTGGTGTTCGCGTACCAAAGCGGCATGGCGGGTTTCGCATGGGGCGCGGGCGTGCTGTGGGGAGCGCTGGCGGTCAGCACTCTGCCCTATCCGGGCCTGTTTCACCCGGCGCTCTGGATCCTTCCGAAAGGGGTGGCGATCTTCCTCTGGGGAGGCCATTTGATCGCCCTTGGGTTCCACCCCTCGCTTGCCGTACTTTCCTTTTTCAGCATCTATACTATACTTGGACCGATACTGTTCACACGTTGGCGACGGAACCGCGAGACCGGTCGCGTGGAATCCATCGCCCCCGAAGGAGACGGTACACCATGACCGTGATAGTGGAAATCCGCCCGAAAGAGGGCATCCTGGATCCGCAGGGGCGTGCGGTGCGTAACGCGCTGCAAACCCTGGGCTACAACCGTATCGAAGAGGTCGAGGTAGGCAAGTTGATTCGTCTCGAACTGCAGACGGACGATCCGGCCGAGGCGAAGCGGATCGCCGAAGAGGCAGCGGAGAAGCTGCTTTACAATTCCAACGTGGAACAGTATCGGATTCTGCTGCCGGGAGAGACGCTGTGAAATGGGGTGTGGTGGTATTTCCCGGGTCCAATTGCGACCGTGATGCGGAAGATGCGCTGGGACGGATCCTCCAGCAGCCGGTGCGCTTTGTCTGGCACCGGGACCGTGACCTGGAAGGTCTGGACGGCATCGTGTTGCCGGGAGGTTTCTCTTACGGCGACTACCTGCGCAGCGGCGCGATCGCGGGGTTGAGCCCGGTGATGGAAGAGGTGGTTGCCTTTGCTGATCGGGGCGGTACGGTGATCGGCATCTGCAACGGCTTCCAGGTGCTGACCGAAACCGGTCTTCTGCCCGGCGCCCTGCGTCGCAACACCGGCCTGCGATTCATTTGCGAAGATCGACCGCTGCGTGTCGAACATAACAACAGTCGCTTTACCGGGAGGTGCGAGACGGGGGAAGTGCTCAACATTCCGGTGGCGCACAACGAAGGCAACTACTACGCGACCGAGTCGGAACTGGATGAGCTGGAAGCTCACAACCAGGTGCTGTTCCGGTACTGCACTCCGGGCGGCGAGGTAACTGAGGATGCGAACCCGAACGGTTCGACACGCAACATCGCGGGCATCATGAACCGCAGCGGCAATGTGCTCGGGATGATGCCGCACCCGGAACGGCGTTGCGATCCGTTGCTGGCTCATGAAGACGGCCGCAAGGTACTGGAAAGTGTGATACGGTGGTTTGAAACCCAATGAGCGAAGAGACACCCCTCACACCCGCGCAAACCTTTCTCGAGCATCTCGACGAATTGCGCGGCGCGATCATCCGTGCGCTGATCGGGTTGGTGGTGATGTGTGTGGCGGGCTATTTCATCGCCGATTACCTGCAGGATCTGTTGCTGTTTTCCTTCCGTACCCACCAGGGCACACAGCTCGCCCTGATCGCACCGGCGGAAGGGTTTATTGTCAAGCTGAAGATTTCCGTGGTCGCCGGCATCTTCCTCGCGTCTCCCTGGGTGTTTTACCAGATCTGGCATTTTGTCGCGGAAGGGCTGTATCCGCATGAGCGCAAGATGGTGTTGCCGGTGGTGTTTTTCTCCACGATGCTGTTTCTTGCCGGTGCCGCGTTCGCCTATATGGTGCTGCCCTGGGCGGTGGATTTCTTCCTGAGCTTCGCCACACCGGAAGTGGAGAACATGTGGTCGCTCGGACGGACCCTGGACTTCATCCTGCGCATGTTCCTCTCCTTCGGAGTGGTGTTCGAATTGCCGATCGCGATCTACTTCCTCGCACGTTTCGGTCTTGTAACCCCTGGCTTTTTGCGTACATACCGCCGCCACAGTTACATTGTTGT
>WJJA01000337.1 GCA_014729955.1 bacterium | reverse complement strand
TCCCGGGCTGACGCCACAGGATATCATCGTGTTGCCCCGGACGGGGTTGAACTGGCATGAAATGAATCCATCCAGCTCCTCTACGCCAGGGTAGATGGTCGGATCTACACGCAATGTTCGCTGCCAGGGGACTCAGCTGAGGTAACGGGATAACCGGATCCTGTAAAACCAGTCCTTACCATAGCTCGCTTTCACCATTCATGAAATATCCGGGATAGAACCCTTTTCAGAGTGGTCTGAACAAAACCATCCCGGGGTGCCTGCGGGCCGCCCGGGATGGTTGTTTTTGTGAATGTCAATCGGTCCTTTATTCTTCCAGGTCGATCCATCCTCCGTTGACGTCGTCATCGGATTCGGCGGGGGCGAGCATGGCGGTTTCACGCATTTCCATCTTCTTTGTGTTGACCGATCCGCTAATCGCATGGTGCCCGTTGCGCAGGGTGAAGCGTGACACCATCTCACGCAGTTGCACAGACTGGCCGGACAGTTCCTCGGCAGCGGATGCGCTCTCTTCGGCGTTGGCAGTGTTGCCCTGGGTGACCTGGTCGATCTGCCCCATCGCGTCCGACACCTGGCGCAGCCCTTCCGCCTGTTCACGGGAAGCCGATGCGATCTCGCCGACGATATCGTTCACTTTTTTGATGCTGTCGATGATTTCACGAAGGGAGACGGCCGTTTCATCGGCGATCGAGGTGCCGTTTTCCACGCGCTTAATCGATCCTTCGATCAGCTCGGTCGTCTCTCTCGCAGCCGTGGCGGAACGTTGCGCGAGGTTACGTACTTCTTCGGCAACGACGGCGAAGCCCTTGCCGTGCACACCGGCACGTGCCGCTTCCACGGCGGCGTTCAACGCCAGCAGGTTGGTCTGGAAGGCGATCTCGTCGATGGTCTTGATGATCTGCGAGATTTCGTTGGAAGACTGGGTAATCTTGTTCATCGCTTCCAGCATCTTCTCCATCTGCCGGTTGCCCTTGGATGCGCTGTCGGAGGCGGTTTCAGCCAGGGTGTTCGCCTGCTGAGCGTTTTCTGCGTTCTGGTTTGTTTGAGAGGTCAGTTCGGTGACCGTACTGGTGACCTGTTCCAGCGAAGAGGCCTGTTCGGTTGCGCCCTGGGAGAGCGACTGGCTGGAATCGGAGACCTGGTGCGCGGAAGCGCTTACCTGTTCCACGGACTGCAGCACCTGCGACAGGATCTCGTTCAGGCTCTCCAGCGTACCGTTCATTGAATTCTTGATCATCGCATGGTCGCCCTTGTACTCCCCGGTGACACTGTCACGCAGATCGCCTTGCGACATCTTTTCCAGCACGGCCGATGCTTCCTGCACAGGCTTGATCACGGCATCAAGCAGATCGTTGACCCCGGCGACGATCTTCTGGAAGTCGCCGTGGTGCATCCTGGCATCGGCGCGCGTGTTCAAACGGCCTTCCAGAGCGGCGTTGGCGAGGTTGTCCAGATCGGACATCACCGCCTTCAGGTTGGCACGTACTTGTTCGATTATGTCGTTGATGAATGCTTTCTTGCCGGGGAACTTCTCCAGCGGGGCGTCGAAATTGCCCTTGCCGAACTCGGCGACACAGGCCATCGCCTTCTTCTTCACGGTAATGTGGCCGTTGACCATGTCGTTGACACCCTTGGCCATGGTTCGGAAGGCACCGTCAAACTTGTCGATCGGGATCACGACGTCGATATCGCCCTTGTCGTGCTCGTCCGACATGTGGTTCATCTCCGCGATCAGTTGCTTGATGCGGTCACGCATGGTCACCATAGACTTCGCAAGGTCGTCGGCATTGGAGGCGACCTGGATGTCCACCTGCAGGTTGCCGGCGGCGATCTCTTTGGCCGCTTTCGCCTTGTCACGCAACGATACCTGCATATCATGGAAGGCGTCCGCCAGCATGCCGACCTCATCACGCTGGTTGATGTTTATGTCCGAATTGAGGTCGCCTCGGGCGATGTCCTGGGAGGCGTGCGTGACCTTGGTAATGGGATTGGCCATCGTCCCGGCAATCGCATAGGCGACAACTCCAATGATGGCGGCAATGATCAACGCGATGATGATGATGCTCGTACTGAGCGCTCGCACCGGCGCTTTGACTTCCGCCTCGTCGATTTCCGCGAGGCAGACCCAGGTGACACCACCCGGCAATTGGATCTTCGAATAAGCGGAATAGACCGGGTTGCCGTTGTAGTCGATAATGACTTCACACCCCTCCTTCCCCGCAAGGGCAGCGTTGACAGCTTCGGTATCGACGCCGTTCTTCTCGACCGTGCCCGCGAAGCTCGCCTGCACACTGTGGCCTTCAGGATCGAGGTAGGAATCGGAACGCATGCGCTTGTCGGAGCCGACAAGGTAGGTCTCGCCCGTTTCACCCATACCGGCACGTTCCTGCATGATCGTGTTGATCGAATCAAGCGGGACCTGGAACGCGAGCACGCCGATCAGCTTGCCGCGTCTGTCCTTCAACGGTGCGGCGACAAAACTCGCGGCGTCGTTGGACGGCTCATACCAACCGAAATCGGCGAAGGAAGGCTGGCTCTTTCCTTTGCTGAACGCGGTCGCAATGCTGGTCCGTGAAAGGGACGAGCTCGGGATGTTCTGTCCGAGATCCGATTCCTTCTCCACCGTCCAGACAATATCGCCGTCGGGATTGATCAGGAAGACATCGTAGTAGCCGTAGGTCTTCTCGTATTCGGTGAGAAACGGTCCAATATCCTCCGAGACCTCACGGTAGCTGTCCGAATCCATACCGTACCGACGGTAGGCCTCGAACATGCGATCCGCTCCGAGAATCACCGTGGGATCATGTGACAGGACACTGATATCCCCCATGCGTTCGTTGAAAAAGCGCTCGACCTGGCCGGCCTTCACCGTCTGGATCGCTGTAAGCTGATTCTTGGCCGAGGTCTCCAGCGCTGTTGAAGATTTGTTGATCCCGACTAGCGCCACGATGACCAGGGGAATCAGTCCGATGATCAGGAACAGCGACGTTAGCTTCGGCTTCATCTTGATGTTGTTCAACCACGACATAATCCGAATCCTCCCGCATCTGCTGTCAGGATTCTCCCCGCTTCGCCCTGCTCAAACGCAGGCGACCCGGGACGAACCGGTTTTTCAGAATGTGTAAGTCATCTCGAAAGCGATCGTGTTGTTGGTATCCGTCGGCTGACCGTCGGAGTCCAGCCAGGCATCCAGGTCGGACATTTCGTATTTGTATTCCACGAGGGCGCCCATCCCCCCGCCGAGGACAAACGTCGGTGCAATCGTGACAGCGTTGCGTGTCTCGCCGCCGGTCATGAAACGGCTGCCGTCCGTGTCATCCAGGCTGTCGTAACGCAGAGTGGCACCCGCCCACTCGTTGAAGTCGTAGTGAATCATAACCAGGTAACCCATCCAGGTGGATGCTTCCGGTTCCAGATCGATGGATCCGAAATTGAACTCCAATCCGACCGTCAGCTTTTCCACGGCCGTGATCGTCGCATCGAAGTCGTACACGGACACCATGTTGTTACCGGCCCACGATTCGACACCAATGATGGAGGAGACACCGACGGAAAACATGTCTTCATGATCGTATTGCAGGCGTCCACCGCCGGTGAAGTTTTTATTGTCTTCCACGTTGGCATCCCAGCCGTTCACCACCCAGCCCGATACCGAAAAACCGACTTCACTCGCATAGCCGAGCATGGCACCGGTGAGGTTCGTGGGAAGGCCGTAATCGAACACATAGGCGTGGGAATACTGGTACATCTCGTGGGGGTCGAGCATCTCAAATCCCATCGGGGCGTTGAATTTTCCGAAGGTCCAGGTGAGAACGGGAGCAGCGGGCAGCTGGAACTGCAGGTAGCCCTGTTCAAGACCGGTGGAAAATCCTCCCGCGCCGTCACTGACCCACTGGAGATCGGCGCGCACCACCAGGTATTCATTCCAGGTACGCTCGAGGTCCACTTCCGCCTGGTCCAGGCCGAACGTGTTGGACTGACTGTTCATCTCCGCGAAGTAGGAGGCATCCACGAAACCCCGGACCGTGGTGCCTTCCATCAAACCATCCGCATCCTGCGCAAAACCACACGCTGCCGTCAGCAACAGCAGAGCCATCCCCCCAAGCATCCTCACGCCCATCCCGCTTCTCCTTGATGTTGTCTTCCCGCATCCATCAGAATTCGCTGTTCCCGCGCGATGTATCCATGCTACCGCTACCTTGCACAAAGAAGTAAAAAGTTAGCAAGACCTCGAAGAGAATGAATTAAGAAATAATGGAGTTCAAGTTAAGCTAATAATTATCCGTTTTTCTGTGATTTTTGAGATGCGGAGATGTAACCCGGATATTTCACGAGTTCAAACTGTGTCAGATGTGAGGCGCGAAGAATGATGCCATACCGCGAATCCTTCGCAACAAAGCAGATGACGCAGTTGGGACCGCCCGAAGGGGGAAGGAATAGATGAATTCGTCTTGAAAACATTCTGTGCCGAAGCAAAACCATATAGCGCGACACTATCTTATTGTTTTTATTCTATATAGAAAAGAATATTTTCTTCATTCATGAAATATTCGGGGTAAGGGTCAGGTCAGGAGTAGACACGGGAAGATGTCGAGCAGGTTGGTGGTGAACCAATCGGTTTGATTGACGAGTGTCTTCCTCCACTGCCAATTCGAACAGATCGGTTATCCAGATGCCTCAGCGATAACCGCAAGTGGTATCGAATTGATTTGTTTCCGCCTGAACCCCGCAGGGGTGACATGGGAATAGCC
>WJJA01000336.1 GCA_014729955.1 bacterium | reverse complement strand
ATCTCAACTTGTCATTGCTTACTATCCTTCTCCTGGACACTTTATTGAAAAAACCCGGGGGACAATCCCCGGGTTCAAAGTACGGTATACCCATGTTTCCTATCAAGAACCGGGCCGAAGATTTCCCACCCTACATCTTTTCACTCACCACCTTCCGTTGCAGGCGCGAGATCGCCTCGGGCGGGTTCAGGTCTTTCGGGCACGCGGTAAAGCAATTCGTGATCTTGTGGCAACGCCAGAGACCGTGCTTGTTGTCGAGCTGCTCGATACGGTCGTTCAGACCCATGTCGCGGCTGTCAAACGTGTACCGGAACGCTTTCAGCAGCGCCGCCGGACCGAGGTACTCCTGGTCCGACCAGAAGCTGGGACAGGACGACGTACACGCCGCACACAGGATGCAGGCGATCGAAGTGCCCATCTGCTTGAACTGCTCGGGCGACTGCAGCCGTTCACGCTTGGGCGGGGGCTCGTCGTTGATCAGCCACGGCTTGATCCGTTTCAACGCGGCGTAGAAGGGCTCCATGTTGACCACGAGGTCTTTGTAGATCTCGAAGCCCGGCAGCGGGTCGATCTGGATCGGGTCACGGGGCAGCGCCTTTAACTGCTTCTCGCAGGCGAGGTCGTTGAGGCCGTTGATCTGCATCGCGCAGGACCCGCAGATCCCGTGACGGCAGGAACGACGGTAGGTGAGGGTGCCGTCCTGCTCCCACTTGATCGCGTTGAGAGCGTCCAGGACCGTCCACCAGCCCTCCGGCTCGACGGTGTAGCTCTTGTACGACGGCTTGTCGTCGGTCTCCGGGTTGAACCGGAAGATCTTCAGGGTGCGCTTTGCCATGTCTATCTCCGAATGAAGAATTTCGAATTACGAATTGAAAACCGTAACGCCACTGGATACCGGCTTTCGCCGGGGTGACAGCCTTGAACGTCAATTGATTCCCGCTTTCGCGGGAATGATTTCTCTGAGGCCGCTGGATCCCGGTTTTCACCGGGTTGACAACCGTTAACGCCGTTGGGTTCCCGCCTGCGCGGGAACGACTGTTGTACACGGCACATCCCGGTAGTCAGCGTCCTCGGGCTTCAGCTCTGGCACTGCGTTTCGCCGGGACGCAAGATCCCGGGCTAGATCTGAACCGCATGCGCTAGAATCATCCCAATATCATTCGCAATTCGTAATCCGCAATTCGTAATTAATACTTCCTCTCCATCGGCTCGAAGCCTTCATGATACACACCCTTGAGGATCACTTCCTTGTCGAAGGTGAGCTTCCAGGCGCCGTTTTCACGCCGGGCGAGGGTGTGACGCAGGAACTTGTCGTCGTTACGTTTGGGGAAGTCCTTACGGAAATGCCCGCCGCGGGACTCCTCACGCAGCAGCGCGCCTTCCACGATCGCCCCGGAAAACTCGAGCAGGTGAGACAGTTCGATCGCCTCGAGCAGGTCGGTGTTGAACCGTTGCGACTTGTCGTCAATGGTAATGTTCTTGAAGCGCTCCTCGAATTCATGCACCCGTTCGCGCTGCTTCTCCAGTTGCTCTTTCGTGCGGAACACGCCGCAATCGTCCATCATCGTCTGCTGCAGTTCTTCACGGATCTTGCCGACCTTTTCATCGCCGGAGGAGCTGAAGATACGGTCCACTTCCTCTTTGGCGGCCTCTTCGTACTCGGCCGGCAGCTCGGGCCAGTCGAGGTGCGGCAGGTCTTCGACGATCTGCTTGCCGGCACGCCGTCCGAACAGCAGCGCCTCGAGCAGGCTGTTGGTGCCGAGGCGATTGGCGCCGTGCACACTGATGCAGGAGCATTCGCCGGCGGCGTAGAAGCCGGTGGTCTCGGTACGACCTTCGTCGAAGGTGACACGGCAGTTCGCGTTCGCCGGGATACCGCCCATGCTGTAATGCGCGGTCGGCTGGATCGGGATCGGCTCCTTGAAAGGGTTCACACCGGCGAAATTCATCGCCAGGTCGGAAATCTGCGGGAGCCGTTCACGCAAACGTTCTTCGCCGAGGTGCGAGACGTCGAGGTGGATGTAGTCCTTGCCGTCGATGCCGCGGCCTTCGTCGATCTCGGTCTGCATCGCGCGTGCGACCATGTCACGGGGGGCCAGCTCCATCAGCGTGGGGGCATAATCCTCCATGAAACGGCGTCCCTCCTTGTTCTTGAGGTGACCGCCTTCACCGCGTGCACCTTCCGTGACAAGAATGCCGGAACGCCACAGGCCGGTGGGATGGAACTGCACAAATTCGAGATCCTGCACCGGCAGCCCGGCACGCAAGACAAGCGCGAGGCCGTCGCCTGTGTTCGCGTGCGCGTTGGAGGTGATCGCGAAGGCACGGCCGTACCCGCCGGTGCCGAACATGATCGCCTTGCCGTAGAAGGTGTGCAGGCCGCCGTTGACCATATCCCAGGCGACGAGCCCGACCGCACGGTGGTTGGTGCCGTCATAGATCAGCGACAGAACCTGGAATTCGCTGTAGAAGTGGACGTTTTGCTTCAGGCACTGCTCGTGCAGGGTATGCAGCAGGACATGGCCGGTGTAGTCGGCGGAATAGCAGGCACGCAGGGCCGGCTCCTTGCCGTACTCGAGGGTGTGTCCGCCGAACTTGCGCTGGGCGATCTTGCCCTCTTCGGTGCGGCTGAAGGGACAGCCCCAGTGTTCCATTTCGATCACGGTCTCGGGGGCCTCACGCACCATCATCTCGATGGCGTCCTGGTCGCCCAGGTAGTCGGAACCCTTGACGGTGTCAAACATGTGGAATTCCCAGCGGTCGGTCTTTGATATGTTGGCGAGCGTCGCGGCGACACCGCCCTGGGCGGCGCCGGAGTGCGAACGGCTGGGGTAGACCTTGGACAGCACCGCCACATCGGCGATCTGACCGATCTCGACGGCCGCACGTGACCCTGCCAGGCCGGCTCCCACGATAATGACGTCATGACGATGTATCATCGATCAACCTCCTATGCCGACAGTTGCCACGGTCATGACGCCCGTGATCCAAAGCACGATCCCGACCACCCAGGCGAATCCGACGAGCGCGGTCCGCCACATCGGCGCGGTGACGTAGTCATGAATGCTGATGGTCACGCCGATCACTGAATGGTAGAGGGCGGCGGTTAGGAAGGTGATGTCGATGGTTTTGTAGAGCGGGCTCGCCAGGCGCAGGGTCACCTCTTCGAAGGTCACCACCCCGCCGTTCAAGAAATGCAGGAAGAGGTAGTGCAGGAAGAGGGTGACGACCAGGATCAATGCGGTAATGCGCTGCCAGATCCAGGAGGTCGAACCGCCGGAACCCGTGCCGAACTGTTTCAGGTTCATGTTTCGATCTCCCGTTAAAAGGCCCCGAGCGCCTGCCCGAAGAGGGAGACGCCGTGGTTCAGGTCATGGAGAGCATGGT
>WJJA01000335.1 GCA_014729955.1 bacterium | reverse complement strand
CCGTTTCATGGGGCTGGTGGTGCGGGAGTTTCTCCAGGTAGACTACACCGTGGGGCTGGATCGATATCGCAAGGATCGTGTTACGATCAATGATAGACATGGTATCACAGGCTTAAAAAGTGACTACTTCAGAGGTACTCAGCGTTTCGCACTGAGATGGTCGCCGGTGGCCTTTACACCGATCTACTTTTACGGGTTTCGCATGTCGCTGTTCGTGTTCGGTGAATCCGCCGCCGTCTCGTTTCAGGAAAAGCCGATCTGGTACGAGGATTTCTATCATGGACTGGGCGCAGGTATTCGACTAAGAAACGAGCGCCTCGTTTTTCAGACCCTCCAGCTTCGGTTTGCCTGGTATCCCGATGCACCTCCCGATGCCGCCCATTATGAAGTTCATGTCTTTGGAGAAGATCCTGCCGGGTTCGTCGAACTAGGCCCCCGCGAGCCGGAGCCGATCCCGTACCGATGAGGACCGGCACGGACCTGATTCATGAGCACCCGGGACCATCCTTCTCCTGCTGCAGTCGCACTTCATCTGTTGTATCTTCTGATCACGATCATTCCAACAGAAGCCCCTGCACTCGGAGAAGAGTCCTCATCCGGGTGCATTCGGGCAGGGTTGCATGGCAAAAGCCGGAACGGTCTATGGAATGGAGGGCAACTCAGATCAGTGCGGGAACGGCAACATCTCATCCCAGGATGAAATGCTGCGGAAAGCAGCATATGCTGCTGCCCGCTGCGGCACTGCTGTTTCTCCTCTGCCTACCTGCTGCGGCCCATGAACATGATCTTCATATCTCCGCATCTCGATTGCAGCAGCGAGATGGTGAGCCGATCGCTCTTGTCAAGGGCTGGAAATACCATCCCGGCGACGATCCACGCTATGCCGATCCTCACCTGGACGACAGTGATTGGGAACGCATCCCTACCCCGCGCATGTCTCCAGGCAGATACCCGACATCGGGATTTGAAGGTATCGGCTGGTTCCGTTTGACACTGCGTGTGGATTCATCTCTGTGGAATGAAACGTTGGCGCTGGACTTTCTGCAGCCGGGTGCATCAGAAATCTACCTGAACGGGCGACTGGTTTACAGCTTCGGAAGGGTGACCGGTGACAAGCACTCCACGATAGAAGATCGCTACTTCCTCCCACGACCTCGACTTTGGACCTTTGATGCGAAACCGGTGCAGGTCATTGCCGTGCGGTACGCGAACTGGATGGTCCGTGATATTCGTATGATGGGGGGCAGCTCGGGATTCCGTTTTGCGTTGGGCCTGCCGCATGCATCCATCCAGCACGCTCTCGATCACCACGGCCGACATTACGGCACTCTGCTCTCCTTCCTCGGCCTGACAGTCGCGCTTTTCATCCTTCACCTGCTGCTTTACGTCTACGACAAGAGTGTTCGCGAAAACCTCTTCTTTTCCCTCATGGCGGCAGGAATCGGACTGATGATCCTCGGGCTGTTTCAACTTCGCATTTCCGGGACGGGTTTAGGTTTTTATATCAGCTATACCTGGCTGCGGATTGCGATGGTTGTGCTGTCGATTTTCGCGATTCGATTCATGATGGAAGTTCGGTATAAGCAGGCGTTGAAGTGGTTCTGGTGGGTGCCGGCGATCGGGGTTGTCATAGTTCTGCTGACCCTGTGGACACCCCAGTGGGTCTACTATTTGTATACCATGGCATCGATCCTCATCGCATTGGTGCTGATGCTTTTGAAACGGGGGCGCCGTCCTCGGGGGTACTGGATCATCACCATGGGCATGGTGCTGTTCGGCATGTTTTCCATTTACAACATCCTGATGGACATGCGTTTGTTGCCGGATATCACGGAACGGATGATTCTGGATGATCCCTTCCTGTTCGGTGTGCTGGCCTTGATGCTCTCGATGTCCGTTTACCTGGCGCGCCAGGTCGGCTTCAGCAATCAGCGTCTGCGTGAGCAGTTAATCGAAATCCAGCGGCTGAATGAGCAGACACTGGAAGCGGAACGGCGGATGCGTGAAGAGGAGCTGCAGCGTCAGAAACTGGAGCTGGAAAACAAACGTAAGGAACAGGAGCTGGAAGAAGCGCGTCGTCGACAAAAGTTGATGGAACAACTTGAAAGGACCAATCGGGAGCTGCGTGACACACAAGCCCAATTGACTCAGTCCGAAAAGATGGCCTCACTCGGCATGCTGACCGCAGGAGTGGCTCATGAAATCAACACACCTGTCGGTGCAATTCATGCCAGCCAGAATACATTGCACAGTGCGCTCGAAAAACTTCGCGGTTTGCTGAAAGAAGAGTATGGCGAGGGGTTTGAGGAAAAGCCGCAAGCCAAACGAGTGCTGAGGGTATTGGAAGACTCCGCCGGCGTCATTCAGCAGGGGTCGAAGCGAGTCAATGAAATCGTCAAACGTCTCCGTTCCTTCGCTCGTCTTGATGAGGCTGAGTTGAAGGCGGTCAATATCAACGAGGGGTTGGAAGACACCCTGGTCATGGTGTATCACGAGTTGAAGGACAATATCGAGGTTGTCAAAGACTACGGCGACATCCCCGCGTTTAATTGTTTCCCGGGCCTGCTGAACCAGGTGTTTCTGAACCTCATTATGAACGCTGTGCAGGCGATGGATGAATCCGGCGGCACCCTCACGCTTCAGACTCGTCACGAAGAGAGCCGGGCATCAATTCGGATTTCCGATACAGGAACCGGAATTCGCGAAGACAACTTGTCGAAGATCTTCGATCCCGGGTTTACGACCAAGGGAGTAGGAGTCGGCACAGGACTGGGTCTTTCCATTGTGTATCGAATCGTGGAACAGCACAATGGCAAAGTTACGGTTGAATCGATGAAGGGTGAAGGCACGACATTTACTGTAGTACTCCCAATGGATTTGAGCGAGTCAGACATTGTTCCACGTAACAGGCCGCCTGCTCCGGTCAAGTAATCGTGGATTAACCCACCGAGCTTTCATTGATTCATCGTCAACCATTACACGCATCTGGATGGATTCCGGCTGCGCTTTTTCGCTCAGGGCATGGCGCGATTTTGAGAGGATGCAGTGCGAATGCCGGAGGAACAAGGGTCTTCTGTCTCTAGCCCGAATATTTCATGAATGAAGAAAATATTCTTTTCTAAATACTATATTAACAAAGAGATAATATCACGACATACCGTTTTTCTCCGGCACAGATTGTGTCCAGGCCGAACTCATCTATTCATTCCCCCTTCGGGCGGTCCCAACTGCGTCATCTGCTTTGTTGCGAAGGATTCGCGGTATTGCCATACAGCTTCATCCTTCGCGCCTCACATCTGACACAGTTTGAACTCGTGAAATAT
>WJJA01000334.1 GCA_014729955.1 bacterium | reverse complement strand
GATGCAACCTGTAGGCTGCTGGTGCACAGGAGGGTCGGCCTGAGGCGCCTTTTCAGTGAGATCGATGGCGACGGTAGGCGATCAGCACGTCGATGAAGAAATCACGGCCGAGGGGGGCGTCACGGCGGGTGCGGACGGACCGCAGCATCTCCTCCTCTTCCGGTGTCAGCCCCAGCATCAGGCGTGTACGTTCATCCGCCAGCAATTCCTCCAGCCCGGGGTGCAGACGCTCGTCTTCCAGGGGCGCATAATACACACCTGCCCGGGTTATGCCGGTGCGGTCCGGTTCCGGATTGCCGCCCTGATGGGGAGACGGCAGATCTGTGCCGCCTGTCGGACTCAGGGACTCGCTTTCGCTCAGCAACCTGGACGCATCGATACGAAGTGCATCCGCGATTTTCAGCAGAGTGCTGGTGCGCGGCATGCTGTGTCCGTTTTCGATCTGGCTGACACTGGCACGGTCCAGCCCCGTCCGCGAGGCCAGCTCCGCCTGGCTGACTCCACGGTCTTTGCGTGCACGCTGCACACGCTCGCCGATACGTTGCGCCTGCTTCATCTCGTCTTCCTGCTGAAGATGAAAATAAGATAACGTCTTCTGCGGCAATTACACAACAAAACAAAGGAACAGCAGTCTCTCTTTTTGAGGCCGGGAGACCTTGATTTTTCATGTTTTACTTTGCAGGAGCAAAGATCTCGAGCCAAAACGAGATTGTCTATTGACAACATGCGTAACACGACTGTATGTTGGTGCCGTGTACTGAACACCTGTTCAGTATCCAGCTCTTTGACAATTGAGTGTCGCTCGTTTCAAAACCTTGTCGTACACCTTCCCTTCACACCGTGCCTTCTTCTCGACCTGCGTTTGGTGTGATGGGTTAACACAACTTTTTCCGCTCATCCGGTGCCGGGTTTCTCTGTCCCGCCGCCGCCCCGCTTCGGCTCCCTTCCAGGCGCAGGCTCGCCCCGCCGAACCACGGCAATGGATGAGTATACCCCCCCGCAACACAGCGAGCCGGTGACGTAATCGCACCATGTCCATAAAACCAGGTCATGATCCAATGGACGCTTGTTGCTGCCTTCCTGGATCAGACGTCACCCCCACGCGCCGCCCGCAGGAGCAGGGACCCCGCCTTTGCCCTGTCCTGCGGGTTCCATGAATCATTCACTCAGAACGATAGATGCGTTTTGCTTTCCCGGCAATGTTGGGATAACATAACACCAGTAAGGAGACTCGATGGAACTTCTACCCAAGTTGCTCGCCGCCGCGGATATGTGCGAGGCGGGCGAACAGGTCAACCTCGACGAAACGGCGTTTCTGCTCCGTTACGCCGCAGACGAACTGAAGCAGGAAAGCGACGTTCGGTCGGAACGCGACAGGCTTCTGCAGCATCGCCGAGAACGGCTGGAGGCGTTGTGCGAGCTGACAGGTCGTGCTGAGGCGGACTTCGAAACGTCTCGTCACGGCACCCTTGATGCGCTGGAGACCCTGGAAGCGTTGATCGACCATGAGCTGCGCAGCCGCTTCGGCGAACAGACGCTGCCGGAATCTGAGAATCACGCTGCAGAGTTGGATGTGCGCCCTTTCAAGGCCGGCGTGCGGTAACTCATCCTCGCTCGATGGCAACGGACAACTCGCCCGCACCGTTCGGTCGGGTGACATGAAAGGAGTGATCCATGAGCAGTCCCTATGTGATTGACAATGAAGGTATCGGGAGCGGACCGTTCCTGTCGATGTACGTGGAAGATGCCGCAGGTGAGGATTTCACCCAGGATGATCTCGACAGCGGCCTGGCGGCATGCGTGATCACAGATGACAACACCGTGGGCATGGGCTCCGCCGGCGAAAAGCTGTTCGGCAAGGTGGTGTGGGTGTCGACGGATTTCGTGCCCGGCACTACGCGTCCTGCCACATGCGCCGTGCAGGCACGTGGCGTGGCACGATTCAAGTATGCCGCGACCGCACCCACGGTGAACCAGATGGTGGAAGTGGACGGCACCGGCAAGGTGCGCCGGGCGGCCGCTGATGCTGATATCGCCGCCGGCGGGCACTTGATGCGCGGCCAGGTGATCGCGGTCGACGCGACCAACGGCACCTGTGATGTCTGGCTCGGGTAGCCCGACTATTTCATGAATGAGGAAAGCGATCTCCGGTAAGGACTGGTTTTACAGGAAGATGTTCCCCAATTTGTCACTTCTTCCCGGCGACGGTTTGTACCAGGAAGACTCATTTCTTCATTCACCCTTCGGGCGGTCCCGGGCACGTCATCTGCTTTGTTCCGAAGGATTCGCGGTATTGCCATACAGCTTCATCCTTCGCGCCTCGCATCTGACGCAATTTGAACTCGTGAACTATCCGGGGTAGCGTGGTGTTGTCTGTGTAAGTAGCCCGGACTTGTGCCCTGAGGAGTAGTTGTCGACTCCGGGGAAGCAGTTACCATTCCGGCAGACTTTCTGTCACCCGGACACAGGCATCGCCGCCGGCGATTCATTCCACTGCCTCTGATAAACACGGGCCAAAGCCCGGGCCACCCTGCCTTATGTGCTGCCCAAACGCTTCGTCACAACATCAGGCGGGCAGAGACGCCCGCCCTGCACGTCGAACCTCTTGAATCCGTACTCGGATCAACCGATTCCCTACCGGAAGGAACCCACCATGTCGATTGACCTTTCCCATGCGAAGACCCTCAAGTCCACCATCGTGGACCACTCCCGCGCGGGCAACCTCGCGCTCTACCACGAAGCCCAGGAGCAGGGGCTGAGCCTGACTGAACTGCTCGAAACCCTCGACCCGAGCCCGCGCAACACTCAGGGCGACATCTCCTCCGAGCTGGACGCCTTCGAACGGCAGCTCGCGGTGCACGAGATCCACGCCTCCGGCCCGAACGCGATCACCGTGGAGCAGTTCTTTGTCGGTGGCGCGATGATCCTGATGCCGGAATACATCCTGCGTGAGATCCGCCGCGGTTATACGATGGTGCAGGACCCGGGCGAGTTGATCGCGGTGTCGGTGCCCGCGAACGGCCCCACCGTGCGTCCGATCTACATCCAGACAGAAGCCGCGAAGCAGACCCTCGGCAAGCGCGCCTCCGGCGGCGCGGCGTTTCCCCGTGTGCAGCTGCTCTACCGTGACAAGGAAGCGGCGATCATCGACCGCGGCCGTCAGTTCGATTTCTCCTACCGCATTGTGAAGAACCAGAAGCTTGCCGAGTTCAAGGTCTTCCTGTGGTGGATCGGCGCGCAGCTCGCGTACGACGAGATCGACGCGATTTATGACGTCGCGAAGAACGGTGACAGCACCAGTCCGGCGGCGGACGATGTCTTCGACGGCACAGGCGGCAGCTTCACCTACAAGGATCTTGTGCACCTGGCGGCGAGCTTCGATGTCCCCTCTTCGATGAATACCATCCTCGCGAAACGTTCCGACATCGAGGTGATCCTGAACATGACGCAGTTTCAGGATCCGCTGGTGTTCGGCGCGGGCAATCTCTTTCAGACCACCGGAGCCGTGTCGTCCCTGCTGCCGGTGAACGCCAAAATGGTGGCGGTGCCGAGCGCGTCGGCGACCGAGATCATCGGCATGGACAGCCGTTTCGCGATCCGCGAGTCGGTCAGCCAGCCGTTGATGATCGAGGCGGACAAGGTGATCGAACGCAAGCTCGAAACCGCCGTCGTCTCGAAGGAAGCGGTGTACACTGTGATGGTCGACGACGCCCGCAAGCTGAGCGACTACTGATCTTTTCGTTGTGTCAGGTCTTGATCCGCCGAAAGGCGGATTGTGACCTGACACCCATTGTCACAGTACTTGAGGGCGAGATCGTCTGCGTATGGTTTGCCGCAGGGCGGATGGTGACCTGGTATCCATTGTCACCACACCCTGAATCCCGACAAACCTCCCGGCTGCACAACCCATGAAACCCCCGGCAAGCGCCAAGCCCGAATATTTCATAAATGAAGACAACATTCTTTTCTAAATGATATATTAACAATATGATAGTGTCGCGCTATATGGTTTTGCTTCGGCACAGAATGTTTCAAGGCAAACTCATCTACTCATTCCCCCTTTGGACGGTCCCAGCTGTGTCATCTGCTTTGTTCCGAAGGATTCGCGGTACTGCCATACAGCTTCATCCTTCGCGCCTCACATCTGACACAGTTTGAACTCGTGAAATATTCGGGCTAGACGGCCTTCGCCGGCTTATTCACATCCCTCCACCTCGGAGCCCACATGAGTCTGAACACGACCAGCGCGTGGCTTGAAGCGCGCACCTCTCCGACCCTGCTGCCCTTCTTCGAGAAGGTCACAACCTCGGACGCCAACCTGAAGGGCGCGGGCGGCGGGGATAGCGACGGCTATCCAATCCCGGTCGAAGGCCGCCTGCAGTGGCTGGCGGTCTATGACGGCATCACACTGCATACCGACAGCGACAATCGTGTCCTGTCCGCCGGCAGCCGGATCAGTGTCTACGCTGACAACGTCGGCGGCAGCTTCACGGTCAAGGTTTACATCGACGGCAGCCCGTCCGGCATGCAGGTCACCGGCGTGGCGGAAAACGCCGACCTCTTCGCCACGGTCCTGGTTGTACTGAAGGAGGCGTGATCGATGAGCTACTGGACGGATACGGCGAGGGTGTCGACCCATCTTTCTCCGCTGCTGCCGGCCGGCGGAGTGGTGCGCAATACGGAAATCGTATTCGACGGATACGATGACGTGCAACTGCCGCACAACAACATCGTACCGGCATCCGAAACCCTCGGGATGATCGCACAGCAGATCCCTTCCGGTCCGGTTTCGGTCACGTTGAACGGCGAAACCTGGACCGCGATCGGCACGTCAGGCCTCGCTCCCGGCACGGTCACGGTCGCGAGCACGAGCTTCCCCGACGGCTGGTACGCCGAAAACAGCGACTACGCGATAAACTACGCGGAAGGCAAGCTGAAACGGATCGGCGGCACGACCACGATTCCGGACGGCGCGACCGTTCGGGTCTGGTTCATGCCGTACACGATCTTTACACGCGATGTGGACTACGTGATCGACAACGACGCCGGCACGGTCAAACGCGTTGCCGGCACCACGTCCATCCCCGACGGCGGGCGTGTCGCGGCGAGTTATGAAAGCTACACTGCACGTGCGACCTCCACGCTGATCGCGCAGGCGATCACCGAAGCGGAAGACAAGATCCTTGCACGTCTGCGTGACGACTACGACAGCTCCTCGACCGACCAGGGGCTGGTCACCGGCGCGACGGAGCTGGCGTTGTCGATTGTGTGCGACGCCCTCGCCGCCTCCACCCTCGGCGCGGCGAACGATCCCGGCGCGGATAACCGTGCCCGACGTTACATGGATCTCGCGGAGCGGTTTGAAGCGCGTGCCGCGATGACCCTCTCCCGTTTCCTTACCCAACCGGTACGTGCCGAAGCGATGGTACGTCCCAACCGAACGGACCCGCGCTGGTGACCCTGCCGGACGACGGATTCCAAGCGTTTTTGCAGCATTGTCGCACCTTCGATCCTGCCTTTGACGGTCCCCGGCCGATGCCCGCCGATTGGGAGTATGTGCG
>WJJA01000333.1 GCA_014729955.1 bacterium | reverse complement strand
TTTTTACTTCAAGGTACAAACCGTCACCGGGAAGAAGTGACAAATTGGGGAACATCTTCTTGTAAAACCAGTCTTTACCATAGATCGCTTTCCTCATTCATGAAATATTCGGGCTTGCGTGACTATTCGACAGCACAGTGCTTGCCATACCGGATCGTTCTCATGCTGCATCACCCACTTCGCTTCTACTCATACCTGAGTGTCTTTACCGGATCGGTTTGCGCTGCGCGCCATGCAAGCCAACCGACGGTCAACCAGGCGACCAGCAGGGTCACCGCAGCCGCTCCGACCAAAGGCAAAGCGGTCAATTCCACTCGATAGGCGAAGCTGTCGAGCCAGCGACGCAGCACCAGCACGGACACCGGCGCGGCGACAGCCCCCGCCGCCAACACCAACAGAGTGAATTCTCGTGTCAGCAGCACGATCAATCGCATCTCTCCCGCCCCAAGTACCTTGCGTATGCCCAGCTCTTTCGTCCGTTGCCGTACCTGGATCAGCGAGAGGCCCAACAGTCCCATCGCCGCAATCACCATGGCAAACACCGAGGCAACGGATACGATCGAGTTCCAGCGGCGCTCGTCCGCATACTGCTTTCCGACACTCTCATCCACGAACTTGTAGTCGAACGGAAAGCCCGGCGCCAGGTCGGGCCAGTCACCGCGCAATCGCTCCATCGTCGCAGAGATATCGTTACCGGACAGACGAACCAGCACATTCTGGATCGACGGCCAGTTGGTCCAGCCGCATTGCAGGGGCATGGAGAAGATGATCCCCGAATTGACCGCCAGTACCAGCGGGCGGATCTCTTTGTGCAGCGTCTGGTGGTGATAGTCACGGACCACCCCGATAACCTCATGGTCGTGGAAGCCGCCGGGGAGACGTTTCCCCAGGGGATTGTCCCAGCCCATGCGTTTCACCAGAGTCTCGTTCACCATGATGCCCCGATTCAGATCGTCGGGACGGTCCGGGTCGAAGCTGCGTCCCGCCACCACCTCGATGCCCATCACTTCCGTGAAACGCGGGTCCACGAAATTCGCCATGAATTCTTCGTACTTCTGCCCGTCCGCCTCCCAGGTAAACCAGATCCGGCCGCCGTCGAAGTGGTTCGATGCACCGGTAACATCGACAATGCCCGGATCGTTCCGGTACGAGTTGCGCATCCGCTCGATCAATTCAGCCCCGATTGCACTTCGATTCGGCACGGACAGCTCCACGACCTGCTCGCCGTTGTAACCCAGGTCACGGTTCATAAGGAAGTCCAGTTGACGTCCCATCACGAGGGTAACCGCGACAAGCCCGATAGAGAGCGCCAGTTGGACGAACACCAGCCCGCGCCGCAGGGTACTGCGTTTGGCAAGGATAAAACGCCCGCGGAACGCGGCCAGGGGTGGAAACGACGACAGAACCAGCGCAGGGTAGGTGCCCGCGGAAACGCTCAGGATAAGCCACAGAATCCCCAGCACAACCGCATCCATCCCGTCAAGTCGGAACTCCAGTTCACGTTCGGATAACGTATTGAACAGGGGAAGTGCCATTTCAGCGACAATCAGGCCAAGCACCAGCGAAACAAGGGTAAGCAAAGCAATTTCTACCGCCAGCTGCTTTTTTACATGACCTCGTTGCGCGCCGAGCACCTTGCGTACACTTACCTCCTTGATCCGCCCCGATGCCGCTCCGATAGTCAATGTGGTGAAATTGATCACCGCTATCGCAAGAATCGCCAGTCCGATGGCGCCGAGGATATACGTGCCCGTGGGCTTGCTTTCCGTCGGCATGCCGCGCGGATTGTCCAGCGACATATAAACGTCGGTCAACGGCTGCAGGCAGGTTTCCAGCCTTGCCCGTTCGTTTTCCGACTGCCCCAGCGATGCGATGAAAGCCTGCAGTTCCGATTGAGCGGTTTCACGGGATACACCGGGTTGGGTCGATACAAGGGCTTGCGAAAACGTGAATCCCCAGTCGTTCTTTTCCTCGAGGTCGCGCAACTGTTCGCGTATCACGTGGAACGGCAGGTAGAGATCCCGTTTCAGGATCGTATTGGTCGGCATGGGTTCGATGATGCCGGTCACCGTAAAGGTCTTCGTCTCCTCCTCTATACGGAACTGCAGTTCTTTCCCCATCGCATCGCCGTCCGGAAAGTATTTCTCTGCGGCGGATGTGGTGAGCACAATGCGGTCCGGCGCCGCGAGCGCGGTTGAGAGATCGCCCTCGATAAAAGGGGTGCCGAGCATCGAGAAGAACTCCTGCTGGGCGTATATCAGTTTCTCAGTGATCGGCCTGTCACCGTCCAGCAGGGTCTCGGTGCCGGTATCAAACTGCACGACCTTGTCAATGCTTTCCAGTTGTCCGCGGATCGCATCGGTCATCAAGGCACTGATCGCATCGTTCCAGTGATCGGATGCGTCGTTCACCTTGAGATCGGAGTACCGAACGATGCGGTAGACATGTGCGGCGTTGGGATGTGCACTCTCGTACGTCCACTCATGGCGCAGGAACAGGTAGATCAGCAGACAGCTCGCGATCCCGAGCGCCAGGCCGAGAAGATTCAGGAGAGAGAGCGCCTTGTTGCGGAACAAGGCACGAACGCTTGTCTTCAGATAGTTGATCCACATGATGCCGGTCCTTTTCTGTCAGTCGGCTCCCGCTGATGGACGTACGAACAGGCTTTTTCTGTTTCTCGGTTTTGGCAATGATAGCCACGCATGACACTCTGTCTTCGCCCCTCGCAAACCACCGATTTGCTGTGTCGACGAAATCATTCCGATTCACTCGTCTCGAAGAGTCCTCGCCGGATTCATCCGCGCGGCTCGTGCGGCCTGGAAGGTAACTGTCGCCCACGCAAGCAACAGCGCCGCCAGGCCGGACAGTGCGAACACAGGCACTCCCAGTTCAATGCGATAGGCAAACTGCTCCAGCCATCCCTGCATCATGTACCAGGCAAACGGCCAGGCGGCCGCCGCCGAAACGATCACAAGAACCGTATACTCCCGGTTCAGCAGGCGAATGATGGAAAACTCGGACGCCCCAAGGACTCGTCGTATCCCGATCTCCTTCGTGCGACGTTCCACCATGTAGGCAGCCAGTCCGAAAAGGCCCAGCCCCGCGATGAACAGCGCAAGCCCTGCAAATGTAGCGTAGATGCGACCTGCTCGCTCCTCCGCTTCATACAGATTCGCGTAACGTTCGTCCAGAAACACCCAGTCGAAAGGGTGATCCGGGCGATAGTCCGCCCAGATCGCTTTCAGCTCCGCGACAACACGGTCCACCTCCCCGGCCCGAATCCGTACCATGGCGTTACGGTTCTCGTCACCTTCGTAGAAGAACGCAATCGGTGCGATCCGGTTGTGCAGCGATTCAAAGTGGAAGTCTTCGACAACGCCGACGATCTCGCCCGCACGCCCGGAATAGTAGAAATACTTCCCGATAGCCTCTTGCGGTGAGTCGATGCCCATGGCACGCACGGTCGCCTCGTTCACGATAAAGCTTTCGGTGCTGTCCACGGATCGTGCCGGGTCGATATTGCGACCGGCGGCAAAGGGTACTTCGATGGTCGGGAAATAGCCGTGGTCGATATGGATCACTGCGACACGTACATCGAACGGTAACGTGGAATCGCCGTCCGCGGGTTTGTAACCGGCGGATCCGGAATCCAGCAGACGGCTGGACGGCGGTCGTGAGCCCGCTCCCACGTTCTCCACGCCGGGGATCGCTTCGATACGCTGTCGGATGCTGTTCCAGTTTCTGAACATATCACCGCCCATGTAGGCGGTCAGCACCTGTTCCTCGTTCAATCCGAGCTTGCAGGTGCGCGCGTAGTGTACCTGCATGGTTACCACCTGTACGGCCACCAGCAGTCCGACAGTGATCGCGAATTGCACACCCACCAGCAGGGTACGAAAGGTCTTTCCTCCGGCCGCGGTGCGTAGTTCGCCCTTCAAGACCCGTGCCGGTCGAAACGCAGACAGGAACAGCGCAGGATAGCTGCCCGCGCCCAGACCGACCAGGGCGGCCGCTGCGAACAGAACCGCTGTCAATAGAGGACGGTCGGTCAGTGCCAGCTGCTTGTCGGTGAAGTCGTTGTAAATCGGCATCACAAGTTCAACGATTCCAATCGCGAGGATCATCGCGAGCAGGGACAGCAACACTGCCTCGCCCAGGAATTGCCCGATCAACTGCCGGCGCCGTGCGCCGACCACCTTGCGCAGGCCGACCTCTTTGGCACGCTGCGCCGAACGTGCCGTCGCGAGGTTCATGAAGTTGATGCAGGCGATGCCGAGAATCAGGAGCGCGATAAAGGAAAGCAGATAGATCTGCTGCATGTCCCCGCCCTGCCCCATACCGTCCAGGTGCATCTTCAAGTGCACATCACGCAAAGGCCACATGTGTAGTTGCGTGTAAAACCATGGGGTGCGTCCCTCCGGCAGATCGTCCCAAACCGGAGCCATGATTTTGTCCACAAACGGTGCCAGCTGCGCTTCAAACCAGGCCGGATCCATCCCCTGCGGAAGTTTCACATAGGTCGCCCAGTTGTTGCTGCCGAAGTTGTCGTCGATCCCTTTCCAGAACACACCGACGGTCGCCTGGGAGGCGATTACCTCGTATCGGTTGTGCACATTGTGGGGCATGTCTTCAAACACACCGGTCACTTGTATCGTATAGCTTTCATCGTCGATCACCCGCAGTTCACTCCCCACCGGGTTTATATCCCCGTAGAGTTGACGCGCGACGGATTCGGATAGCACGACCTTGAAGGGAGCGTCCAGTGCGGTTTCCGGGTTGCCGTGGACCATGGGAAGCGTAAATACATCCCAGAGCGTGGAGTCGCCGAAAAAGAAGTTGCTGACGGTCTGTTTCTTCGTTCCCGTGTCGAGCACAATCCCGTCCCATCCCCAGTAGCTGATGCGCGTGACGTCAACCTCGGGAAATTCGTTCATCAGGTGCCGTCCGAACGGCGGTGCAAGGTTGCCCAGGTGCAGACTCACTTCACCCGATTGAGTGCGAAAGTCACGGCTGAGGCGATAAATCCGGTCGGCGCCGTCGTGGTGGCTGTCGTAGCTGATTTCGTCCATCACCCACAGGGCGATCAGGATGCAGCTTGCAAGGCCGACCGCCAGGCCGATGACATTGATCAGCGCATAGGCACGCTGTTTCGCGAGGTTTCGCAGAGCAATCTTCAGTAAATGTGGAAGCATGATAGAATCCGTGTCGTCTCTCGGTTGCTTCCGACTGACCTTTCAATTCTCATGCCGGCGATCGTTGAACGCGTCAAGATCCGATCGCGATGGTTCGGACTGAGGAGGAAGGTGTCTCCTCGGCACAGGCCGGGTCCGGTGCCTTAAGTAAGAATAAGTCTATCAACCCTTTGTGCTTCTTTGCCGCTACGGTATGTGTGAAAAGCCTGCCATTCCGCGAAAGCCGGGAAAACAGTTGTCGAATACCAGTCTGCGGCTACCTGCAGTGCGACGGTAGCCGGCAATGCCTCCCCTGAACGCTCATCCCTTCCTGTGACACGTGAGCGAACGGTTTGGTTACCCTGCCAACCTGTTTGCTTTCGTACTCCCCGTGTTCGTTTCCGTACACCATGCCGTCCGAAATTACCGGTTCTGATCCCTGCAGGCGACCTTGAGCGATCCGAACCGTCCAATGCCTTCCCGTCCGAAGCGTTAAAGCGGCAACGGGCTTGTTGCCTTGCAGACCGTGTTTTGTACAGGTTTCGACCCCTGTTTTCCCTGCTTCGGTCGGTCTGTGTTTTGCTGCTATTCCCCTTCCCCACCGTTCCGCCGGCACACTTCTTGAACCTGTGGTGACAACCTGGAGGGACAGCCGGGTCAGGGGCGCACGCAAAACGCCTGCCGATGAACATGACAGACGAAGGGAGTGCCCATGCTGTTTGCAGAAGCGAAGATGATGCTGCGCATCCTGTGGCGTCACAAGTTCTACAGTGCAATTTCGATTGTCGGACTTGCGCTTGGAATCGCCTCAAGTCTTCTGATCTATTTGTACGCTCGCGGCGAGCTGACCTGGGATGCCTTCCACACCAACGCTGACCGCATCTACATGATGTCCAAGGAGCGGAAAACCGCCACCGGCCTGCAAATGCTGGATGACATCTGGCTTCCGGTGAAAAGCGAGCTCGAACAGCAGTATGCCGGCATTGAAGAGGTAACCAGGGTTTGGACGGAACAGTTCTGGCTTGAGTATGAAGGGACCAAAACCCAGGAACGGTTCCACGTCGCAGACGCCAATTTTTTTGAGGTATTCAGTTTTCCCCTGCAACATGGCGATGCTTCAACCGCACTGCAGGACCCGCAGTCCATCGTTCTCTCCGCGGAACTGGCGAATCGGCTTTTCGGCAGAGAAAATCCGATAGGTCGTATGGTTCGTCTGGGCCATCGGGACGAATATGAGGTTAAGGGAGTGATGGAACCGGTCCCATACAATGCCTCCCTCGCACCGAACGCAATCATACCGCTTATGAGCATCACGGACGAAGAGGCACGCAACAACTGGGACAGCTCCTGGGCGGAGATGTATCTGCTGTTGCAGCCGGGCACCGATGCCGACGCGTTGCAGGCGAGCTTCCCCGAGCTGATCGAACGCATCTTCGGCAAAGAGGGCGAAAACGGCAGCGAGCGGATGCGATTTGTGCTCACCAACCTGCTCGACCTGCACCACCGTGACACCAACGCCCACACCTGGGCCTACAGCCTGCTGGCGATCTCGCTGGGCATCATCATCATCGCCTCGATCAACTACATGAACATCGCGACCGCGCGTGCGATGGAGCGTGCACGTGAAATCGGCGTACGCAAGGTGCTCGGTGCGGCCCGAACCATGCTTGTACGTCAGCTGCTGGCCGAAGCGCTGGTGCTGACCGCTGTGGCGGTACTACTGGGCGTCGGTCTGGCTGAACTGATGCTGCCGATACTGAACAACCTCTTTGAAACGGAACTCAGCTTCGGGTACGGTTCCACGGCACGGCCGTGGCTGATCCTGGTCGGGCTGTGGCTTGGGGTCGGCCTGTTGTCCGGCCTCTATCCGGCGTTCTACATCTCTGCGTTCCGTCCCATCGCAACCCTGGCCGGCCGTTGGCAGCACCGTCGTGAAGGCGTCGGCCTGCGCAATGTGCTGGTGACCGTGCAGTTTGCACTCTCGATTGGGCTTGTCATCGTGTCCGGGGTGATCTGGCACCAGTTGAATTACCTGAAGCACCGTGATCCGGGGTTCGAACGTGACAATGTGATCGTGGTACCGGTGAACATCCGGGACTTCGCAGACCGTGCCGATGGAGCGATGCGTATTAACCGTTTTGCGCAAGCCCTGCGTAACCGTACCGATATCCTTTCGGTCTCACAAAGCATGTCCGTGCCCGGTTACCAGATCAATGCAAATGTGTTCGCACGTCCGGAAGGGTGGACGGGCGAGTTTCCTTTGCGTGTCATGTATACCATGGTCGATACCCCGTTTGTTGAAACCTACGATATGCGTTTCGTTGAGGGCGGCAATTTTACCTATCAACCGAAGGAGATGCAGTTTCCTCCGGAAGAGGTGATCGTGAACGAGGCGATGATCGAGGCGATCGGTTGGGAAACAGCCGTGGGCAAGACCTTTGTCTGGGGTGAACAGTATTCGACCATCGTGGGCGTGGTGGAAGACTACACTTACGGGAACATGCGGAATGAAATCCGGCCGATGATCCATGTACCCTCGCCGCCGGAGCATTCTCGTGCCTTTTTCGTCTCGGCCCGGATCAAAGGGGGTAACATTCCGGAAACACTTGACGCCGTCGAAACGCTTTGGGGCGAGCTGGATCCAACCCGCGAGTTCGACTACTTCTTTGTTGATGAACGGCTGGACCGTCTGTACCGTGCGGAGGATCGCCTTGGGACCGTGGCGACAGCGTTTGCAATCCTCGCGGTAGTTATCGCCATGCTGGGGTTGCTCGGCCTGTCGAGCTACACCATCGCGCAGAAAACCAAGGAGATCGGCATCCGCAAGGTGCTGGGTGCAACCGTGGCCGGGATCACCACCCTGCTGACCCGTCGTGTGGTGCTGCTGATGTTGATCGGATATGCCGTTGCCGCACCCGCGGCCTGGTGGCTGATGCAGCGTTGGTTGGAAGAGTTTACGGTTCGTGCGCCCATGCCGGTCTGGGTGTTTATCGGCGCTGGGCTGCTTGGAATCGCGCTCGCAGCGCTGGTGGTTGGGGGCCAGGCGGTGCGTGCCGCTTCCGGCAATCCGGCCCATGCCCTGCGATACGAATAGCCCGCATATTTCACGGGTTCAAACTGTGCCAGATGTGAGGCGCGAAGGATGAAGCTGTATTGCCATACCGCGAATCCTTCGGAACAAAGCAGATGACACAGTTGGGAC
>WJJA01000332.1 GCA_014729955.1 bacterium | reverse complement strand
GATTCATACAACGGCGCGTACGATGTCTACACCGGCGATTTCGACGGGGACGATGACGTCGACATCGTCGGTATCGCCTTCCACGCGGGGACCGTGACATGGTGGGAACAGCCCGGCACCGGCGAACCCAACGAAGCCCCCGGAGCATTCAGCCTGGTGTCGCCCGAAGACGGCGCTTCGTTCGAAGACTTGGAGTTCCCGCTCACCTTTGTGTGGGACGAAAGCATCGACCCGGACGGAGATGAGGTCAGCTATACGGTCGAGTTCTCGATGGACCCGGACTTCGGCACCACCACCGATGTGGCCGCCGGCGACAACACCATGGCCAACGTCGGCGAGGAAGTGTTCGACGAATCCGGCACATGGTACTGGCGTGTGAAAGCGACCGACGACCGTGCCGTCCCGCTCTCCACGTATTCTTCCGAAGAGTGGAGTTTCGACATCGAGATCGCCAATCAGCCGCCGGGCGAGTTCAGTCTGCTGCTGCCGGCGGACGGCGCCTCCTTCATCGCCGATGACTTCCCTGTCACCTTCGAATGGGAGCAGAGCATCGACCCGGAGGGCGGTACGGTGACCTATACCGTCGAGTTCTCCACCGATCCCGACTTCACGGAAAGCACGGAGGTGGACGCCGGGGACGATACACAGGTATCCGTCGGGGATGATGTCTTCGACGAGTCCGCGACATGGTACTGGCGTGTGACGGCAACCGACGATCATCCGGAACCGCTCTCCACGCTTTCCACCGAGGAGTGGAGCCTCAGCATCGATCTCGGCACGCCGGCAGGGGAACACGGCCTGCCCGACTGCTGGGCCATAGCCTCAGCCTTTCCGAACCCCTTCAACTCGGCGGTGCATATCACCATCGCCGCGCCGGATCGGAGCGAGGCGCGGGTGGATGTTTTCAACCTGCTCGGACGCCGTGTGGACACGGTCTGGAACGGGGCACTGGAGGCCGGCACCCATACCATGCAATGGCGCGCGAACGGTCCCGCCGGCATGTACTTCCTGCGTCTTCAGACCGCCTCCGGCGAAAGCGATGCGGTACGAATCACGTACGTAAAATAGGCCTCAAAATACGATTTTGACGCAGCGATACCCTCCCGGACAGGGAGGGTACCGTTGATGCTTGCACCGCCGGCGCAATAGCGCCTGCAATCCCTCACACGGGAGATGGCCGTGAGCACTCGTCCACATCGCATTCTGCATATCATTACCCGCCTCGATCCCGGCGGTTCTGCGGAAAACACCGTTCTGTCGGCTACTCGAGTCAATCCGTCGCAGTTTGAATCCATCGTCCTGACCGGACCGGGTCTCGAAGGCAACGGACCGCCGGACGAATACCGTGAACGGCTGGGCGAGAAGCTGCTGGTCGAACCGACACTGCGACGCGACATCGATCTCCAGGGCGATGTGAGAACATTTTTCAGACTTGCCGGATGGATTCGACGCCTGCGGCCCGATTTGGTGCATCTGCATTCCGCCAAAGCCGGCGCACTGGGCCGTGCCGCGTCACGCCTGGTACGGCCCCGCATCCCGGTCGTCTACACCCCGCACGGCCATGTCTTCAGCGGGTACGGCGGTTCTCTTGCCAACCGTGTCTTCACCGCTGTCGAAGTGCTCCTGGCTCCGTTCACCACACGCATCATCGGATTGACCACGGACGAGCGTCGCGCCTTCCTCGAGCATCACGCCGGTAGAAACCACCAGTTTCGTGTTGTCCCAAGCGGTGTGGAAATGCGCGATGATGATGCCTCCGACGAGCAGAGGCGGCGGTACCGTGAAACCTGGGACATCAACGACGATACGCCGGTGGTCGGATTCGTCGGACGACTGGTGGAGGTGAAGGGGCCTGACCACTTCCTCGATGCAGCGGCGCTCATCCACGCGAAACGCCCTGACACAAAATTTGTCATTGCCGGCGACGGCGATATGCGCGGCATGCTCGAGCAGAAAGCGCTGCAACTCGGTCTGGCCGAAGCGACCGTATGGACCGGCTGGCGTGCCGATGCACGGGACATGCTGCCGGCGATGGATGTATTGCTCCTGACAAGCCGCAACGAGGGACAGGGGCGGGTGCTGGTGGAAGCGATGGCGGCCAAACGACCCTGTGTCGGACTTCGGTCCGGTGGTGTCGGCGATGTGATCGTCGATGGAAAAACCGGCTTCGTCGTCCCCTACCCCGACCTCCGCTCGGCGGCTCACAAAACCCTGACCCTGCTCGAAAACCCGACCCTCCGACAGACAATGGGTGAAGCCGGTTGCCGCAGGGCACACACGCTCTTCAGCGTGGACTACATGATCCGGCGACTGGAAGAGGTCTACGAAGAAGTGCTCTAACCCGAATATTTCACGAGTTCAAACTGTGTCAGATGTGAGGCGCGAAGCATGAAGCTGTATTGCCATACCGCGAATCCTTCGCAACAAAGCAGATGACGCAGTTGGGACCGCCCGAAGGGGGAATGAATAGATGAGTTTGCCTTGAAAACATTCTGTGCGGAAGCAAAACCATATAG
>WJJA01000331.1 GCA_014729955.1 bacterium | reverse complement strand
GCACATACCAGTAGACCGTGACATCATCCGGCAGGAGATCGTCCAATCCCGGGGTGCCGCCTTCGAAGCCGTATGCATTGCGGATGGCACCGAGCAGCGCTGATTCTTCAAACGTATAGGATGTATCCGACAGCTCGAACACGGTATCCGGTGAATTGAAACCGGAATCGTCGATGTCATAGATCAGGTTGTAACTGACATCGGTATCGTCCGGGTCCGGGTCAGTGGTGGAATTCCATTCCAATGTCGGTCCGAGAGTGTTCATCACCTGCCCGTTGGTGGGAGTGAGCAGATCGAACACAAGCGGTGAATCGGGAACGGCTTTCACGAAGGTCCACGTTTCGGTGGAATAGGTACCGCCCGGTTCACTCGCATCCTCGGCGAACACCCGCCAGTAGTAGGTTGAATCTTCCATGATCCAGGCTTGACTGTCCGTGTCGAGGTTGAGGTAGGTGCTCTCATCGTATGGACCGAACGTCTGCTTGGTGGAGAAATTGGACATCGAGTCAAATTCAACGGTATAGCTTACCGTCGGGTCGTTCGGGTCTCCATTTCGTTCCCACGAGAACTGCTGTGAACCGCCGGGGATGGAAAAACCATTTGAAGGAGCCGTCAGGGAGAAAGCATTGGGCAGATTGTTCAGGAGAACGCTGAACGCCCAGTGGTTGCCCATTCCGCCGTTCGCCCACGTACCGCTCGTATTCGTATCCACCGCCTTCACGCGCCAGTAGACATCGTCCCCGTTCGACAAAGCACCGCCCGCGAAGGTATACTGGGTGGCAGACAGTCCCGTAACCTGCGTGACGTCGCTGAAATCGGAATGCTTCGCCCATTCCAGGGTGTAGGTCACGACATCGCCGTCATCCGGATCGACTGCCGCCTGCCAGGTTAGCATTGGCGTGGTGGTGTTGACCCTCACTCCGTCGCCTGGTCCCGTCAGATTAAATGCCGCCGGGGCTTCAGGAATGGAAATGGTGAAGCTGTTGGTCTGGTTCGCCTGCGTATAATCGCCGACTGTGTCCACCGCACGGACCGTCCAGAAGTATTCGGTGTCGTCCTCGCCGGTGTAGTCGTATGTCGTTCCTGTAAGCCCCGTTGCCACACGTGTGCCAAGTTGGCCTTCCGTCGTGGAGACGAACACACGGTAGGTGACATCCTGTCCTTCCGGGTCGGTGGTCGCGTTCCATTCGAGGGTGACCGTGGCGTCATCAGCAATGACCGCTTCATTCGCCGGGCTGTTAAGATCAAATGCATTCGGCGGGAACGGCTCATGGATGTAAAAGCTCCACGTGGTGCCGTCCACCGGGTTTTGCGTGGAAAGCGTGCCGGCGGTGTTGGAATCTTTGGCATGGACATACCAGTACACCGTAGTGTAATTGGTCAACACCCCGGGGCCGAACGTGTAGCTTTCATTGCTCAATCCGGCGATCGTGTCCGCCGACGTGAAGTTGATATCGTCAACGGCATAGATCAGGTCGTACGTGACCGGATCGTTCGGATCGGAGCTTGTCGCCTCTTCCCATGTAAGCGTCGGTTCACGAGTGTCTGAAGTGTCCTCATTGGTCAGGGCGGTAAGGTTGAAGGCGGATGGCGCCGTCGCCGCGTCGAGGCTGAAGTTCTGCGTGATTTCGAAGTCCGGTCCCCATGGATCGCCGATACCGGACGCGCTGCTTTCCTGGAACCCGAATCTTGTTACGACGACTTCATAGGGCGCCTGGGAACGATCCAAACCGAAGAACGCATATTCGCCGTTGCTGTCGGTGGTGTCCGTCAGATCGGGATAGCCTGTCAGCTGCACAATCGCACTGTCAATAGCTGCGCCGCCGACGGTGGCTGTCACAGTACCAGCGATGTTGCCGAAGACCACGCCGGACGGCTCAAAGCGCCACGAACTCTGGTTGCTGATGTTGGATCGTTGCAAGGTGACCGCCGCGGTGCCGTAGCGATCTTCGATACCGACACTGACCCCGTTGTCGATGGTCCAGCCGCTTACCGCGCTTTCGTAATTGAACGTTGCGTGATTGTTTGCACAATCCAGAATCACCTGGAAGGACTTGCGACGATTGTTCGGACCGGGATAGGTGTCCGCCAGCCATTGCACGATGACCCGATCATTGGGCTCGTCCACCAGGTACCATACATTCGCATTGGTTCCCGTGCCCGGGTCGAGATTCATCCAGAACGGTGCCAGTACCGCATTTGGACTGGATGTGCTCGGCAGAGTGCCGGTATAGCCGACAACACTGGAGAGGAAACTGATCCAGCCGTTGGAAGATACAGCCAACTGGGTGAACGCCTCCCCGTAATGCTCATAGTCAAGCGTTCCCAGGGAAATGAAGCTGGAAGTCTGGTTGTAATTCAGATTCAGAGGTGTGCCGGAGCCTCCGTTGTCCGGATTGATCTCCACCCACTGCCAGGACCCCTGTTCTGTGAGATCATACTGCACACCGCCGTTGGGGCGGGCATTGATGGAGGTGGAAAACTCCAGGTACTGCTGTCCGTACCCGTAATCGGCCGCAACTTCGAAGCTGTATTCTCTGAAATTTTCGAGCCCGGTAATCGTGATGGCTTCCTGCACCGGTTGATAGGATTTGATCACTCCGTCCTGCCGGATACGATAGTACTGGAAATCACCTACATCGTCCAGTTCGTTCGGGGGGCGATTGCCGGACTCGATTTCGCGCATTGCCAGCATGCTGCGAAGCATGTGCAACTCACGTTCGATCGGCTGGATCAACACCTGGTCTCGTTCACCACCGATTCGATAGGCCCGATCCACCATCTCCTGCCGCTGTTCAATCTGCCGGCGCAACTCCCCGTTGTTCAAGACCTGCCCGGCGTGGTTCGCCGGCTCATTCCATGTCAAGGTGACTCGTTCATTACCGACAGAAGCGTTCAAATTGGTCGGGGCGAGAATCTCGAACACCTGCAGGTCAAGGGGAACCGTTGAACTGCTGACATCCACACCGCTGTAGACCGCATCATGATAGCCCTGTGAACCCGCGGGACTGTGGCCGATCTCAATCGTGTAGAGACCTTCCGGCTGTGTACCGAGATCAAAGCTGCCGTCACCCGCTGTGACGTCAGAGATGCCCAGGGCAGGTATGGATACAGTAATACCCGAGATCATCGTGCCGGGGCTGTCTGCCGACTCCACCGTCCCTGTGATCTGCACATTCTGTATCTGCTGTGCAAGCTGGAAATTCTGCGTGGTGGATTGACCGCTTGTGATGACAACGCCGGACTGTGAACCGGTGGTATAGCCCGGGAGGAACGCGGTTACATCATAGGTGCCGGCAAGCAATTCCGTAACAGTATAGGTACCGTCCGTCTCACTGTATCCGCTCTTCACCAGGCTGCCGGACTGGTTGATGTTTACTTCCACATTGTCAAGCGGGTCGGTGTCCTGGTCGGTGATGGTGCCTGTCAGGGTGCCCAGCTGATGACCGATACGGAACGAGGTTCCGGATTCGACCGGCGCCCAGTTGGTACCTCTCTGGATGGTGTCACCCAGGTCGCCGTTGCCGTTTTCAAAACCGGCGTCATAATCGTAGCTCCAGGATGCATCGGCAGTCTCGTAGTTCAGGTAGACACCTTCGGTGGATGGACTTAAAACGATCTGTCCCGTCGTACCTACGGATGTGCCTGCGAAATACACGTTTTCATACTGGATTACAAAATTGCCGTCGTCCGTACCGACATAAATATCACCGTTTGAGTCCACGTCAAAAAGATGGGCGAAGAGCGCAACGACGTTGTTCGGGGTTCTGCGGTCCGGAAACGCGGGGAAGCCTGAAACCTCTGCATCCGTTCGGGAAAAAGAAACCCACCCGTTCGCCGACACCCAGATCGTGTCACAACTCTGGCCGTACCACGTAAATGAATCGAATCCATAATCGGAGAAGACGACCTCCACAACCTGCCTGTTGGAGAGGTTCAGGTTTGTGCCGGAAGCGGCGACATCCTGCCAGCGATAGACGACCTCATGGACAGGAACGTCAAGAGCCGGATCATATACATTGTAGTAGAACCATTCGGAGCTTTCCGAAGGCAGCCTTGATGTTGCTCCAAGCTGGTCTTCGGCTTCGACGGCCCATCCGATCACATCGCCGTCCGAGTGGAAGGAGGCTGGAACCGTTGCACTGTATTCGTTC
>WJJA01000330.1 GCA_014729955.1 bacterium | reverse complement strand
TACTGGCCGTGGCGGACAATCATCGCCTTCTCGGTAACTTCACCAGCGCACGTTCGTGGGTCATGAAGGCGAAGGCGGAAGAGCCCGACAACGCCCAGGCCGATTTTATCCTCGGGCAAGTGTACGAAACAAGTGCGGACAAGTGTTCGGCCGGCCGCGGCATCCAGTATGACGACCGGCTCGTGTTTACCATTGCCTACGGTCTTTACCTGAAGGCAGGGGCGAGCGATGACTGGTCGATCAAAGACAAGGCCAATCGTCGTGCGGACTACCTGACCGAGTTCATTCCGAACTATTCACACTGGTTCATGAACCAGACGAAGAATCTGCCGCAGGCCAACTGCTACAATTGGATTCGCAGCAGCTGGGCGGAGGTCAGTTATATCGGTCGCTATCTGGAAAAGGTTGCTGCAAGCAAATAGGCCGTTAGCATTCCCTTGAGAATCCCACGCCCGTGCCGTACGTTTCCTCTTCGTACGGGGCGGGCGTATTTTGCATCAGGCCTTCGGCCTGGCAAGGAGAGTACAGATGAGAATCATCTTTGGTGCCGATCACGGAGGCGTGGAGTTGAAAGACCTCCTGGTGAAGCGCCTGAGCGAGAACGGCTACGAGGTAGAGGACCTCGGCACGCATGGCACGGATAGCGTTGACTATCCTGATTTCGCCAAACGGACAGCAGAGGCGGTTGCTGCGGATAAAGATGCCAAAGGGATTCTGGTCTGCGGCACAGGTATCGGCATGTCCATCGCGGCAAACAAGGTTAAAGGCATCTATTGCGCGAAGGTAAACAACGCCGAAGAAGGGCGCCTGGCGGCGGAGCACAACCATGCGAATATGCTTGCCCTCGGCGGACGCATCACCGGTCCGGATCTCGCCTATGCCGCCGTGAAAGCATGGCTGAAGGCGTCCCACGGGGGAGACCGTCATCAACGGCGAGTGGACAAGATCATTTCCATGGAAAGCTGAAACCAGGATTCCTGACGAAACGTGGTGCCGGGTCCTGGACCGCGTCCGCGAGGTGTGACCCGACGGATAAAGATGTCTACTGGATCGGCCGGTGTTATCTCACGCAATGACATCGAGATAATAGCAGACCAGTGTCTGCCACGCCCGTGCAAATACTCGATGGTATTGTAAATCTTTGTTTTAGGGCTTCCTAAAGGCTCCGCGTGCTGTTTTCAGCGCAATCTGAGCTTCGTATATTGGCGGGAACCGTGAGTCCCTCGTCTTCTCCTGAAGATGTGGGAGGTCCGGGGTAACGGAAACGTTTTCGAACCCTGAACGATAGAGGTTGTACCATGAGCAGCGAAGAGACACAACTGAACCTGTCCCAACCGTCCGGCGGGCTGAACGAGTTTGATCCCGAAATCGCGGCTGTGCTGGTCGACGAGTATAACCGCCAGACCGACAAGCTGGAGATGATCGCCTCCGAGAATATCGTCAGCCCCCGAGTGATGGAGGTCGTGGGATCCGTTCTGACGAACAAGTACGCTGAAGGGTACCCGAAACGGCGCTACTACGGCGGCTGCAAATTCGTGGACGTGGCCGAAGACCTGGCGCGGGAGCGCGCAAAAGAGCTGTTCAGCGCCAAGTGGGCGAACGTACAACCTCATTCCGGCAGCCAGGCAAACATGGGCGCTTACCTTGCCCTGCTTGATCCGTTTTCGGGTGAAGACGGCAAGAAGGTGCCGATCATGGGCTTGCATCTGAACCACGGCGGGCACCTCACCCACGGCAGCCCTGTGAACTTCTCCGGTCGTCTGTTCGATGTGCATGCCTACACCCTCGACGAGAAAACCGGCCGCATCGACATGGCGGAAGTCGCACGCATGGCGCGCGAAATCAAGCCGCGCCTGATTGTCACCGGCGCTTCCGCCTATCCGCGTTTCTGGGATTTCGACAAGTTCCGTGAGATCGCTGACGAAGTGGGTGCCTACCTCCTGGCGGACATCGCCCATATCGCCGGGCAAGTCGCCGTGAAACTGCACCCGGACCCGATTCCGGTCTGCCATGTCGTGACGACGACGACGCATAAAACCCTGCGCGGCCCGCGCGGCGGTATGATTCTGTCCAGCTATGAGGCCGGTGAAATCATGTTGCAGGGGATGCCGAAGCCGAAGACGGTACCCGAAGCGATTGACAGTTATGTCTTCCCGGGCATTCAGGGCGGCCCCCTGATGCATGTGATCGCAGGCAAGGCCGTGGCGTTCAAAGAGGCGCTGCAGCCGAGCTTTAAGACCTATATCGAGCGTGTGCTGGAAAACGCTCGTGTGCTTGCCGATGAGCTGATGAAACGCGGCTTCAACCTGGTCTCGAGCGGGACGGACAATCATCTCATGCTGGTCGATTTGTCCAACAAGGGCCTGACCGGAAAGGCATCCGAGAAGGCGCTCGAACGATCCGGTATTACCGCGAACAAGAACATGGTGCCCGGTGACAAGCAATCGCCGTTTGTTACGTCCGGCGTCCGTCTCGGCACCCCGGCGCTGACCACGCGTGGTATGGGCATCGATGAGATGAAACAGATCGCGGAGTGGATGGATCGTGCTCTGTCCGACGTCGAGGACAAGGAACTGCACAAGTCGATCCGTGCCGAAGTAAAGGAGATGGCCTCCGGCTTCCCGCATTTCCAGGAAATGTAAGGAGAGCAGGAGATCGTCTGAGGCGACGGGCAGGCACAGCGTTCTGCTCCCCTCGACATAGTGTGCCGGTGTTCGCTAAATACTTTCTCTCACTTCTTACGTCCGGTCTCGTCGTTCCGGCGGCATGCATGACAGAACGCTGTGTCGGGTCGAGGTTTGGATCAGAAGGATGTGATCCGGTATTGAAAGCACGACCATTTATGTGAAGAACGGCACAAGTTCGGATGTCCGAACAAAACGGCCTCGCCGGTGAAAACGCCGGGCTTAGATCGATGAATGCCAAAGGTTTGAATGGGTCTGTGCCAGGATTGAGTTGGAAACCCGAAGAAGGATTACGTGAATTCTGTCGCATGTCGGAAGGTCGTGTACCGTCGGCGGCATACCGATAGCAGCCACCACCAAGCATAGGGGAAGGGATGAAGAAGACGTTCCGGGGCGGCACGCACCCACCGGAGTTCAAGCTCACCGG
>WJJA01000048.1 GCA_014729955.1 bacterium | reverse complement strand
TTGAACGCAACCCGGCCGATGTTTTGCAGGACTCCTACGGTTCGGGGTGGTTGGTGTTGATGAAACCGGACCGCTTTGTGGAAGAGATGAAGCAACTGCGAGGGTGACACGTGTGAAGAATGTATGTTGCTTCTCACGAATCGTAAGCCCTGATCAATGGTGCAAATCGTGTCAGGCATTTACCTTCTGCAATCGAACCTCTAGATCGCGTGGTTCGAGGAACCAGTAGTAAAGGAACACAAAGATATAGTTGACAACTTCTTGTGCAGCAAACTCCTCGTCTTTCAGCTTGAAATCCACCTCCTTGATCCAGTCGAACCACTGTAGTTTCGGCACCCAGTAAAAATCGAAATAGAGATCGTTTCCCTCTATGCCGGTGTTGTCCGGGGACGCTATGAACTCGCGGGAATCCATCGCGATGTCGGTCGTCCAGTCGTCCAGCCTTGAATCGTAGTGGAAGCCAAGATCGTTAAGATACTCGAGGAATAGTTCGCGAACGGATTCTTTGTCGGCATCCTGGATTGTTTCGAGCAGACGCCGGGTACGAGCTTCAAAGGGAATAATACTGAAGAGGAACTGGGGACTCTGGTACACAATATCCCTGAAATAATCGGTTAGAACCACAACCTGTTCATCCATATTCAGAAGCCCTCCCAAAGGAACGACGAGCTAAGACCCATTGCGTTTCGGCGGAATACAAGAACGAGACGATCAAGCCGTACAAACAATCAATATAACGAACGAAGGGGGCTGAAGTATCAGTATTACGTAAAACACATAATAGTCATGGGGACTCTCGAAATCAGGAGAATATACCGTTTTTCAACGATCCAGACGAAAGATGATCTCAGTCTTTTCCGCCGCCGGCATACCTCCGGCCCCTGAACCGATACCTAACTCCCGGATGCGCCATTCCGAAAGGTGTGCGGACGGGGAGACTCGAACTCCCACGGGTATTATCCCACCAGATCCTAAGTCTGGCGTGTCTGCCAATTCCACCACGTCCGCAATGCAAACAAACACGGTACCCTCCCGTCCGGGGAGAATACCGCGTGGAATATACAAACTGACGTTGTTGTGTGACACCCCCGCCGATGGTTTCTTCGTGGAGATGCCGGCAGCCGGCTCATTCCTCCTGGTCAGGCTTCAACCGCGTCGTATTTCTGGAGGTATTCTTCCACCATCAGAACTTCTTCTCGATTCCCGAGGAAGACAGGGGTGCGTTGATGCAGGGACTCGGGCTGGATGTCGAGGATGCGCTGTTTGCCGTTGGAGGCATACCCACCGGCAGCTTCGATAACAAACGACATCGGGTTGGCTTCGTACATCAGCCGCAGTTTGCCTTCAGGTTTCTTCACTGTGCCGGGATACATGAAGATGCCGCCTCGAAGGAGGTTCCTGTGAAAATCCGCCACCATTGAACCGATGTAACGGCCCGACATGGGCTTTTCCATCGCATCGGGTCCAAGGCCTTTTACCCGCTGGACATATGCCTTCATTCCCTCGGTCCAGTTGGCGTAGTACCCCTCATTAACGGAGTAGATCTTGCACACATCCGGCACCTGCATGTTCGGATGGCTCAGCACAAAGGTCCCGATGGAGGGATCCAGCGTGAAGCCGTGCACCCCCTGCCCGGTGGTATAGACCAGCATCGTGGACGAGCCGTAGATAACGTAACCGGCGGCGATAAGATCGCGGCCGGGCTGCAGGAAGTCACGCCGTTCGCCCGGTTTGCCCTCTTCGCTGACGCGTTTATAAATGGCAAAGATCGATCCGATGGAGACATTGACGTCGATGTTGGATGACCCGTCGAGAGGATCGAGCAGCACCACGTATTTGCCGGAATTGGTATAGGTCGGCCCCAGCAGGAGATCTTCCGCCTCTTCACTGGCCATGGCACACACATGCCCTGAATACTTCAGGATATGGGTGAAAAGGTTATGGGAATACTCATCGAGCTTTTTGACTTCCTCCCCGTGCACGTTGCTGTCCCCGGTCATTCCCAGGATATCCGCCAGGCCGGCCTTGGTGACCTCACGAGAGATCAGTTTGGCTGTAAGAATGATTTCACGCATCAGCGCACTGAACTCACCGGTTGCCTGAGGGTATTTCCGTGCCTCCATGTTGATAAACCGATGCACAGAAATGAGTTCTTTCGCCACGTGACTCTCCTTTCGGTGTTCACACCCCGTGGAGCGTATGCCCGGTGCCGGCCCGTCCCTCGCCCCTGGATGCACCGTCACTCCACCTGTCTCATGCTTTTGGAATATAGGTGCGATAAGACTTCCGGGGCAATGTATGCAACATGCTTCGATGACAACTCCCAATCCCGATTCTTTTTTCGGTTTTTTCCCATTTCATTTGGACCAACTGTACTCGATCAAGTATTTTTCGGTTATCCGAACTCTTACCCCGAAACGGGCTCAAGCCCGCTTCCTGAAACGCGATGATAGTATCAGCACCATGCCTGCCCGCACGGAATACAATCCTGCGCAGGAAATAAACTCCCCGGTAATAACCAGACATACGCATTGCTACATGGTGGGTTTTTTCGTATTCTGTTTGGATAGATGTGATACGGATCACACCACGTCGGAGAGAAGGATTGGATTCGAATCCCGTGCGAAGCACAACAGCTGACACCGCCCGCTCGTCGAGCGTTGACAAGTTGCAAGAGATGCTCGCGAACCACGTTTCCGGCATGAATCGCCGATTGCGCGATAGCGTCGGATCAGCCTATCAAGCAGGCGATGACTTTGCGCAACTGCTTCGGCATGAAGCAGTTCAGTACAAAACCAATGCTGAAAACCTGCTCAACCGATTCACTCCCCCACCCTGGTCGTTTGAACAAGTCTCACAAATAACCCGTCAATTGTGGGTTCATGACTTTCGCCTGCGCTGGGAACTGGAAAAGCACACCGTCACGTTTCAGACGTTAATCGATACCCTCGCGGAAGAGGAAGCGCGCAAGATCCGTGTCGTGGTCAAGATGCTCGAAGCCGAAGACATGAGCTCGGCGCCTCGGCTGCTGGGCGACCTGGTCGGCAAAGAACACCCCCACTATGTCCTTTTCATGTTGGCCGGGCTTTACAAGTGGACGGAAGAGGACAAACCGTCCATCGCCCTTCGGTACCTTGAGAGAGCGGCGACGATACCGATACCTGACCGGGAAGAGCATTATCATCGTATCGCGAACCTTGCCGTAGCGTCTGTGCACCAGTCACGTGAACATCATACGAATGCCTTGCAGGCACTGCAGCGGATCCCGGATCTGGACCAGGAAGACCCCATGGCACTCTATGCCCTGGTG
>WJJA01000047.1 GCA_014729955.1 bacterium | reverse complement strand
TGGTTGCCGGCGGCCGCGACCAGAATGCAGCCCTGATCGACCGCGTAGCGGACGATGTCATGCTCAAGCACGGATGCGCCGAATCCACCCCAGGAAAGAACGATGACGTCGGCACCATTGATCGCCGCGTAGAGCACACCGTCGAAACCGTTGAAGACGTTCGACCCTTCGCCGGCACGTACCGCCATCAACCGCACACCCGGCGCCATGCCGGCAATTCCCCGGCTGTCATTGTGCGCCGCAGCCAGTGTACCGGCCACGTGAGTGCCGTGAGTGTCGCTGCTGCTCGCCGGACTTGGGTCGGGTTGGTCGTTGTACACGTTGTAGCCGTGGATGTCGTCGATGTAACCGTTGCCGTCATCGTCGCTGTTCGCGGCCCCGCCCGCTTCTGCGGTATTGGTCCAGAGTACATCCGCCAGGTCGAGGTGCTCAATCGCGGTCCCGATGTCCACCACCGACACGATCACGTCCGAAGCGTCCGGCACGAGGTCCCACGCCGCATAAGCTTCCACCGCTTCCAGGTACCACTGCCATGCGAGCAGCGGATCGGTGGGGATGTCGTCCAGCTCGCCCAAGCCGCAGGTTTGACGCACAGGCGGGACTTCGACCTGCTCGACTCCATCAAGAACGGACAACCGCTGCAGCAGAAGTCGGGCATCCGTTTCAGGGGTTGTCTTGACTCGTATCCAGCGTGAAAGCACCGGGTGTTCCTGCACCGCCTGCTGTTGAAAGGCCGGTTCGACAGAAAGAGCTTCCGGCACGGTGGTCGTAATACGCTCCTCGGGAGCAAGGCCGTCCAGCTCGGCGTGGCTCGCGACCTTGACATACAGATCCGCATGAACGGAGAAGGGGAGCAGCAGCAGTGCAAGCAGCAGGTGTGGCAGGCGCATCAGTCACTCCGAGTGATAGTGAAAACAATCATAGCAATATAAGGAAAAGACTTTCAAAGGCTCCGCGCAACGGGACAAAGGATTGTGAACCATGTTCCGACGACGGAGAGCCGGTACCGGCCGGACAGGCGATTTCGATTTCTCGACTACGGCTTCAACCTGTCCCTTCCCACGTTCTCTCCGGGGCAGTAACTTTCCGATTGAGTCTGCAACTAAGAAGTAGGTGCCGGTTACGCCTGCCTTCCGGATCAACCGAACGCTGTTCCGGGGAACCCCGGGGAAGAGTCGGGCGTATCGAAACAACAGGCTCGAAACCACAAGTGTTGACACGATAGAAGGGGACCATCGATGCAAACCCGAATGAATGCAATCGCCGTTCTGTTGCTTGCAGTGCTGCTCATCGCGCCCGTCACCCTGCAGGCAAAGGACGCTGCGCCCGGTTTTGCCCTGAAAACCATGGACGGTGAAACCGTGAAGCTCTCCGACTACGAGGGCAAAGTGGTGCTGCTGAACTTCTGGGCGACCTGGTGTCCGCCCTGCAAGCTCGAAATCCCGCATTTTATCGAGATGTACGACGAACTCGAGGATGACGGTCTCGTGATCCTCGGTGTGCTCGTATCCGATGAACCGGCAAACATGGAACGTTACAGCAAGCAGGTCGGGATCGATTATCCCCTGGCACTGGGCGACCATGACGTGGCGTCGGTCTACCAGAAACTCCTGCCGCAGTCGATGCGAGGCGGCATTCCCTTCAGCTTCATCATCGACCGTGAAGGCAAGATAAACGCCCATCATGTCGGGTACCAGGACAAGCAGGCCTGGCTGAACATGGTGCAGCCGCTGCTGTAGAGGGGCTGAAGCAAAGTTCTAACCCGAATATTTCACGAGTTCAAACTGTGTCAGATGCGAGGCGCGAAGGATGAAGCTGTATGGCAATACCGCGAATCCTTCGGAACAAAGCAGATGACGTGCTTGGGACCGCCCGAAGGGTGAATGAATAAATGGGTTTTTCTCTTTTACGTCTGGGCACAAACCGTCGCCGGGAGGAAGTGGCAAATTGGGGAACATCTTCCTGTAAAACCAGTCCTTACCATAGCTCGCTTTCATCATTCATGAAATATTCGGGTCAGGCTGTCGTGGCGCTTGCACCGGAACGAGAGTGCCCGCCGGGTATGAGTTAAGGTGCCGCGCAGGGTTGGCCGTTGTATGCCTCACACAGCGACGCGGATGATCGAAACGGGCTGGAGGTTGAATACGGCCGGGGAGAGGTTACGGCTTCTTCTTGTCCACTTCACGGTAGGTGGCGTCCACGACCTTGTCTTCGTCGTAGGGCTCGCTCTTCTTTGGTTCGCCTCGAACGTTCTCGGTGTTCTCAGTGGTTCCGCGGTTGCCCCTGGAATCCTTCCACCAGGCGCTGAGCTCACGAAACGCCCACACCCCTGCGGCGTATGCACCAAGCAAAATCAACCATCTCATCGTCCAATCTCCTCCGGCGCCGGGTTGTAGTAACTCGTGCCGTTCGGGGCGTTCAACACATACTCCATCAACTCGTCCAGTTTCGCTTCCGATCCGGCAAAATCCACAGCGGTAGAATTCACGATCAGCAGGGGAGATGCATCGTAGTGGAAGAAGAACTGGTTGTATGCCTCCACCAGCGACACGATATACGCCAGGTTCATATTGCGTTCAAAACTGCGGTCGCGTTTGCGGATGTTCTTCATCAACCGTTCCGGCGTCGATTGCAGGTAGACCATCAGGTCCGGCGGAAGAATATCCTTTTCCAGGCGGTTTGCAACCATATCATACAGCTGGTATTCCCGCTCGTCCAGGGTGAGATGGGCGAAGATACGGTTCTTGACGAAGTGATAATCGGAAAAGACAAACCGTTGAAACAGGTCGGGCTGTGCAAACTGCTCGGTCTGCTGACGATAGCGTGAAAGCAGGAAGAACAATTCGGTCTGAAAGGCGTACCGGCGTGGATCGCGGTAAAAATCGATAAGGAAGGGGTTTTCTTCGAACTTCTCTTCGACAAGCCGGCCGTCAAGGCGTTCGGCAAAGATCGTGGCGAGGGTGGTTTTGCCCGCCCCGATGGCGCCCTCGAACACGATGTAATGCCGTTCGCTCAATTCAACCTCTGAAGTTGATTGCCCGCAACGATCTCCCTACGCCCTTGGGGGAGTCACCTTGCCTGCCCGCTGCCACCAAAGGTACATGCCCCGGCGAGTCCATGCCACTGTTCGGATGCCGCTGTTGAATTTTTCGCCCTGCTGCCGCATGTAGACTTAACCGGCCTTCCTGCGCCATGCCGTCCAGGGTGCGTCCGTCAACGCTTTGACCCATTTCGGATCTTCCAGCGTCTCCAGGGACTCGTAAATCGTCTGCTCCCATCCAGGCGGGGTCAGGTCGGGTGCCAATTCGTTGAGCGGTTCCAGTACGAATCGACGCAGGTGCATCGATGGATGCGGCACTTTCAGCTCGGGCGAATCGATCACCCTATCGCCGAACAGCAGCAGATCAAGATCCAGCTCACGCGGTCCGTTCGGATCTTCACGCTGTTCGTCTCGACCCGCCTGCCGTTCCAGGTGGTGACACAACGCCGCAAGCCCTTCAGGATAGCCGCGCCACTCAATTCGTGCTGCAAGGTTCAGAAACTCGGGCTGGTTGTGCATACCCCAGGGTTCCGTCAGGTACAGGCGTGAACAGGTCAGGGATTCGGTACGTGCGTCGCTTTCCAGGGCGCGCAACGCCGTCGCCAGGGTGGTCCGTACATCGCCAAGATTGCCGCCCAAACCCAGGTAGGCGGTAACCCGTGCTGGTCGCGAAGTCATCAGCCTCTCTCGGGAATTGCTGGATTAACGAAAAATCTCCACTTCAAAGCCGCCGGTGGGCCCGCCCATCGGAGCACGGCTCTTGTGGATACGAACGGTCACCGCGCGAAGGATGTTAAAACGTTCCTTGAGCGTCTTGGCAATGTTCTCTGCCACGGCTTCCGTTAAATTGTGCACCTCGCCGTTCATCACTTCGCCGACGGTGTTGTAAACCTTCGCAATGTCGATGGTATCCTTGAGGTCGTCGGTCTTCGCCGGTCTGGACAGATCCGCATAGAGTTCCACATCTACGCTGAAAGTCGCGCCGACTTCCCGCTCGGCGCTGGTGCAGCCGTGCCGCGCCTGGAACAACATGCCCAGTACACGGATTGCATCCAGCTCCGCCAACGTGTCTTGTCCGTTTCCCATCATCCCACCTCCACTAGTATGCCGTGCAGGTACTCCGTCTCCGGATGGCCGACGGCCACCGGATGATCCGGAGACGCGCCGTAGATCGCAAGGCGTCGTAAACGCTTCTGCGCCCGTCGACCGGCGCGCTTCACCTGCTCGAGGATGTCATCGCGACCGGCATGGTGGCTGCAGCTGAACACAGCCGTCAACCCCTCCGGACCGGTCCAGCGCATGGCATCCGTAAACACTCCAAGATACTTCTTCAACCCGTCCCGTTTGCTCCCCTTGTTGGGGATCAAAGGGGGCGGGTCGCTGACAACCATGTCAAACGGTCCCCCCAGCGCTTTCGCCTTCGGGGCGTTGTGCAGCAGGTCCGCCTGCTCGAACCGCGGTTCGGGCAGACCATTGCGTGCAAACATCTCTTTGGCCAGCTCCAGCGCCCGCTCACTGCGATCTGCCAGAACAACCTCTTTCGCACCGTACTTCGCCGCCAGGGCGCCAAACCCGCCGGTGTAACTGAACGCATCCAGCACACGCGCTCCGCGACAGTACCGCGCCATTTCGCGTCGGTTGAATACCTGGTCGAGATAGGCCCCGGTCTTCTGGCCCTCGCTCAGGTCGATCGGCCATTGCAATCCGTCCTGCTCGTACCAGGCAATCTCCGGTGGCTCTTCGCCCGCCCACGCGACCTCCGAGGGCAGTCCCTCAAGCGCACGCGACGGGTTATCGTCCATCGATAACACCGTGCGCGGCTGGAATACCTCGTCCAATGCCTGCAGCACCAGTTCCTTGCGACGGTCCATGCCGGCCGCATTGTGCTGCACGGTGAAGAAGCTGCCGAAACGGTCGATAACCAGCCCGGGCAGACCGTCCGCCTCCGCATGCACCAGGCGGTATACATCCGTGAAGCCGAGTCGTTCACGCAACGTTTGACAGGACCGGAAGCGCCGTTTGAAGTACGCAACGTCCAGCGCCTGATCACCACGCCGTGAATACAATCGGCAGACGATACGGCTGCGCGGGTTGACGGTACCGCTCCCCAGCAACTTGCCGTTGCTGTCAACGACCGTCACCGCTTCGCCCGGCTCAAGATCGCCCGGTAGCCCTTTCACCTCGTTGTCAAAGATCCAGAGATGACCCCGTCGCAACCTACGCTCTTCACCCGGCTTCAGGGTCAATCGTCGCATCACGCTTCAGCCGTCTTTTTCGTCTTGTCACGCCCGTCGGAGGAAGAGGCGTCTGACACGTCGCCATCGTTGACCATGTCGCCGAGACCACCGTTTTCCGCTGCATGACGCACCGCCGCTTCCACGAACCGGTAGAACAGAGGATGCGGGTTGGTTAAACGGCTTTTCAGTTCAGGGTGAAACTGGCAGCCGACAAACCAGGGATGGTTCTTCAACTCGATCATCTCCACAAGCTCGGTGTCGGGATTCATCCCCGCGAAGACCATCCCTTTTTCTTCCAGTCTCTCTTTGTATCGGTTGTTGAATTCATAGCGGTGACGATGCCGTTCGTGGATCAACTCGGTACCGTATGCTTCAAACGCTTTCGTGCCGCGCTGCAGGTGGCAGGCCCAGGATCCGAGCCGCATGGTGCCGCCTTTGCGGTGAATGTTGCGCTGCCCCGGCATCAGGTCGATCACGGGAGTCTTGGTGGTGCGAAATTCCGTCGAATTGGCGGTGCGCATCCCGGCCGCATTGCGTGCAAACTCAATCACTGCGATCTGGAGCCCAAGGCAGATGCCGAAGTAGGGGATGCCCTGTTCGCGGGCGTACCGCACGGCGGCAATCTTGCCTTCGATGCCGCGGTTGCCGAACCCGCCGGGCACAAGGATGCCGTGCACCCCTTCGAAAATTTTGTCCGGCCCCAGCTTCTGCACATCCTCCGCCTCGACCCAGTCCACGTTCACACGGGTCCGATGTGCCGCCCCGGCATGGATGAAAGCCTCCGAGATCGACTTGTAGGCATCCTTCAGGCCGACATATTTCCCACAAACCGCGAGCCGAACCTCCTGCTCCGGACGATGAATCGCATCGACACGGTCCCCCCAATCGCTGAGGTCCACCGGTTTGTCCTTCAGACGCAATTTTTTCAGCACGCTGTTTGCCAGGCCGTCCTTCTCCAGTGTCAGCGGAATCTGGTAAATGGTCTTGACCGTGCGTGCTTCGATCACATCCTTCGGGCCGACATTACAAAACAGGGCGATCTTGTTGCGCACGTCCTCATCCACAGGCACTTCGGTGCGGCAGACGATAATATCCGGCTGCAGACCGATTTCCCGCAGCTTGTTCACACTGTGCTGCGTTGGTTTGGTCTTGACCTCGTCGGCCGCGGAGATGTAGGGAAGCAGGGTCACATGGATGAAGAGCACATTGCGTCGCCCGGCGCGCAGGGAAAACTGGCGGAACGCCTCGAAGAAGGGCAGGCTTTCGATGTCGCCGACCGTGCCGCCGACTTCCGTGATCACGATATCCGGACGGGGGGGATGCTTCGCCAGGTTGCAGATGTTGCGTATGATTTCGTCCGTCACATGAGGAATCACCTGAACCGTGCCGCCCAGGTAACGGCCTTCTCGCTCGTTCTCGATCACCTGTTCGTAGATCTGTCCGGAAGTGACATTGTTCAGCTTGGACATCGAGATATCGGTGAAACGCTCATAATGGCCGAGGTCGAGGTCGGTTTCCGCGCCGTCATCCGTGACATACACCTCACCGTGCTGGAAAGGGTTCATCGTCCCCGGGTCGACGTTCAGGTACGGGTCCGCTTTCAGAGTGGCGACCTTGTAGCCGCGACTCTTCAACAACAGGGCGAGAGAGGCCGAGGTAATCCCCTTGCCCAGCGACGAAACGACACCGCCGGTGATAAAGATGTACTTGGCTCTTGGAATTTTTACCAGTTCCGAACCGGCTCGTTTCTCCGCCTTACGTTGTGCGCTCATGCATCGCCTCTCCCTTGCAAATCCAGACTCGCACCAACCGCTGTCCGATGATAGAGTGTTCCCGACGCCGTCCCCGCACGGCGGTTTTCACTGGAACCGTATGTTCAGCATCGAAGCGCGCTGGAAGGAACCCGTAGCCCGGCCGACCGGGACACCACACCTTGATTGTTCGCAAGATACAAAAGAAATGGAACAGGCAAAAATCGGAGTCTCTCAAGAGCATCCGGTGGTGATTTCTTCGAGGCGGCAGGGTCGAATGGTATACCGTGAACCGGTAGAACGGTAAATGTCCGAGTCGAAAAGCGGCAGGTCTGAAGATCTGCCGCAATGTGTAAACGTTTCGCTCTACTCTGCCGTAACGCTGTTTCCAGTCGTTTCGATGCCTACAGTTCGATCTTCGTGCCGAGCACCTGCAGGAATTGCGAAATCCAGGCGGGGTGCGCGGGCCATGCCGGCGCGGTCACGAGCTTGCCGTCCGTGAACGCCTGGTCCACCGGGATGTCCTGGAACTCGCCGCCGGCGGTGTTCACATCGGGTCCCACGGCCGGGTAGGCGGTCGCCTTCCTGCCGCGCAGCACATCCGCCGCTGCCAATACCTGCGCGCCGTGACAGATCGCTGCAATCGGCTTGTCGCTGTCCGCGAAGTGCTTCACCATCTCGATCACCTTCTCATTGAGACGGATGTACTCCGGCGCACGACCACCCGGCAGCACCAGGGCGTCATAGTTTGACGGATCGATCTCATCAAACGTCGCGTTCAGGGCGAAGTTATGGCCCGGCTTCTCGCTGTAGGTCTGGTCGCCCTCGAAGTCGTGGATCGCGGTCTTGATCGTGTCGCCTGCCTTCTTGTCCGGGCAGATCGCGTGAACGTCATGGCCGACCATCAACAGCATCTGGAACGGCTCCATGATTTCATAGTCTTCACCGAAGTCACCGGTGATCATCAGGATCTTCTTCGCAGCCATCGTTCATCCTCCTTCGTGTCGGTTCCCATTGATCAGTCCAACAGCTTTCGGCAGGCGATGGGTTCGCTCTGCTTTTTTGGTGCAGCGGCATCCGTGCCTGCCTTTGCCGCTTCTTTCCATGATTGGATGATACGACACACAATGTGATGCGGGGATGAGAACACACAGCGATAGAGGCGGCAGGAGAGGAGACGGTGAAGTATCCGCTAGCCCGAATATTTCATGAATGATAAAAGCGAGCTATGGTAAGGACTGGTTTTACAGGAAGATGTTCCCCAATTTGTCACTT
>WJJA01000046.1 GCA_014729955.1 bacterium | reverse complement strand
GATGTTGAGGTCTGTGCCAATGCCGAGGTCCGTTTCGACGGAACGAACTCCAAAGACTTTGACGGATTGGTCAACCGCTATTTCTGGGATTTCGGCGACGGGCACAACAAGGACGGCGCCACTCCGACCCATGTCTACCGCGAACCGGGCGAATACCTGGTCACGCTGACCATCACCGGAGACCAGGTCGGCGAATGTGACAACACCGACACCGACGATCTCGTGGTGAAGGTGTACGATGCGCCGGTGGCCAAGTTTATCGCTCCCCACGCTTCACCGTTGGGCAGCAAGGTCAGCTTCGACGCTTCCGAAAGCACCTCGGGCGGCGGCAAGATCGTGCAGTATGCCTGGGACTTCGGCGACGGCAGCACCGGGGAAGGGAAAACAATCACGCATGTCTACGATAAACCCGGCAAGTTTTTTGTCAACCTGAACATTCGAACCGATTCCGAGACCGAATGTAACGAGACGGAGACGCGCAGCCTGATTTTCATCAATGAGGCTCCGCTCGCCAAGGCCGGGAAAGATCGCCTCGTCGGTGTCAATGAGGTGGTGCTGTTCAATGGGGCGGAATCGAAGGATGAAGACGGATCGGTGTCCCGGTTCCAGTGGGACTTCGGCGACGGGAACACCGGCGAAGGTTTGCAGACACGGCACAAATACAAGCATCCAGGCGTCTATACCGTGCGCCTGATAGTCTTCGACGACACGGAGTTGGCCAACAACGCCGCACGCGATTCTCTCCGTGTAACGGTTAATGCCGCCCCCGAACCTGCGCTGGATACGCCGGAATGGGTTTGCGCCGGCGAAGCCTATACCTTCAGTGGGGCCGGCTCGAAGGATGCGGACGGCACCATCGGCACCTACCGCTGGGAGTTCGGCGACGGAGGCAACGGGCAGGGCGCTGAGGTGCAACATACCTACAAGACGCCCGGAACCTACAATGTGACACTGCTGGTCGATGACGGCAGAGGTGTAAGCAACAGCCGTGTTGAAACATCCCGAACCATTCGTGTGAACAATCCGCCTGTGCCGGTCGCTCACGCACCACGCCTGGTCTGTCCCGGAACCGAGGTTACGTTCGACGGATCGGGGTCGTACGATAAAGACGGCGAAATCACACGCCACATCTGGGATTTCGGAGACGGTACCCGTACGGAGGGCGCAAGGCTGAAGCATGCGTTCGAAAAACCCGGCCTGTATCGTGTCCGTCTGACAGTGGAAGACAACGCCAACACCTCCTGCGGGCGGCAGTCCACCCAGACGGAAATCCGTGTGAATGCGCCGCCTGTCGCGGATGCGGGCGAAGATAAAACAGGGTATGCGGGCGGTGCCCACGATGCGGTCCAATTTAGCGCCGCGGGCTCGTCCGATCCGGACGGCGATCCGCTGACCTATGAATGGAGCTTTGGAGACGGTACTACGCTTTACGGGCGGGATGTGTCGCATCCCTACTCCCGGACAGGTACCTACACGGTTACACTGAAGGTTAGCGACGGCACGGGCCTGCCGTGCGGTACGTCCACCGATCAGATGACCGTGACCATCGAAACCCGAAGCACCGCTGCACGGTAACCGTAGAAGCTTTTTTTGCCGTGCGAACTTTGCACAGTATCAAAACCCGGGACTGTATCGCCCGGGTTATTCTTGTTTTACGGCAATGGTTTGCACGTTGGTACGGTTCTCAAGTGTTCCACTCAGCGAGAAAAGGGATCCGTTTGCAGGGCGACACCGGCGACACCCTGCCGGGAAGCGCATGTTGTATTTACTTTCATGGTCCGTCTGCCCGAAACAAACGGGCCTGGATTTCTCCCTGTACCGAGGGTGCAACTCCATCTGATTATCGTTATCCCGAATATTTCATGAATGGAGAGAACACTCTTTTCTAAAAACTATAGTAACAATAAGATAATATCTCGACATGCAGTTTTTCTCCGGCACAGATTGTGCCCAGGCCATACTCATTTTTTCATTCCCCCTTCGGGCGGTCCCAACTGTGTCATCTGCTTTGTTCCGAAGGATTCGCGGTATTGCCATACAGCTTCATCCTTCGCGCCTCACATCTGACACAGTTTGAACTCGTGAAATATTCGGGTTATACTGTTCAAGGGTGTACTATCGAGGGAGCCGGAAGGAAGCGGAAGCGGGAGGACGCTATGACCGCCAAGTCAACAGCGATCCGTATGGGTACGGCCGTTATCGGCAACGCTATCGTCTGGGGCGCCGTGATCCTCGCCTGTTCGGCAGCCCTCAAGGGCACGGGCGGCTATGATTTGATCCAGAATTACCTGGCAGTAGGGCCCACCATTACCACGATGATTATCCTCGTGTCGCATGTACCGTTCAAGAAAAAGGATGAACAGAAAGAGGTAAACGACACTGGGACCTCTTAAGGCATAGATTCACCGTTGTGTCAGGTCTTGATTCGTCGCAAGACGTATGGTGACCTGACACTTGCCTGCCACCGGGTTTTCCTGTCGGGTCAGATATCGTTTCGTGTCGCACGACCTGGCGGAACGGGAATACAGCCTCCCCGGAGTCAGCGACTCCGGGCGACTTTTACTCCTTTCACAATCAACCACACGGCCAACAAGATCTCGACCATCCCGAGTACAATGAAAAGGGGCGACAACAACGTTTGCACTCCGGGCAGCAGGACACGAAAGCTGTTGTCGATCACGTAGGACACGCCGCCGCAAAGCACAAGCAGACCCAGGAATCGGGGCAACATCTCCGACTTGAACACCAGCCACCCGAGAAATACCAAGTGGAATCCGAAGAAGACCAGCGACAAGCTGAAGCCGTCCCCGAACCACATCAGCAGAAAGTGACCAAAGGCATCCGCCTGCACCGCGCTCAGGGCATACTCCCCCGTCTCCCGCAGCAACAGTTGCAGTGAACCCGCATACAGCAGCAACGCCGCACCGACCATGGCGGTGTAGACGAGACGGAAGGCCATACAGGTGAGCGCTGCTGTTTTGTTGACATGACGAAACAGGAGGTAGAACAGCACGCTCACCGGAACGTCCAGCAGAAATGTCGCCGTATAACCGAACAGCCCCAGCTTGAAGGCTCCGGGATGGGCCTTGAGGTTGGTGATGGTAACCGCCGGCTCACCCGGTACCACCAGACTGCCGCGTACCAGGAACTCTGCGACAATCGCAGTGACGGTCATCAGCAGGAGCAGCGCACCGACCCAGCGGGCGAGGGAATTGTGCGATGGAGTGGAATGGGTCATGTTGGCCTCACCTTTCGCAGTGTGTGCATGTCAGAACCCTGACAAGGAAGTATAGCTGAGTTCTTACTGCATTTGCCATCAATGCGAATCGATTATCACGAGTCGGATTGAGGGATTTGCGTCATTGGTGCGCTCGGCAATCGTGGTGTCGTGAATCTGACCAATTCATGAAACACCACCTCACCCTCCCCCGTGCATCCCCGCTTGAGATGTATTACATTGCCCGAACTTGAAACCGATTACGAGAGACTCATCACGAGGGGAAGGCATGAAGATCCACGAGTACCAGGGAAAAGAGATCCTGCGTCGGTTCGGGGTCGCGGTGCCGGAAGGGCATGTCGCGTTCACCGTGGACGAAGCGGTGCAGGCTGCGGAGAAGCTGGGCGGCGGCACGGTGGTCGTGAAGGCGCAGATCCACGCCGGCGGGCGCGGCAAAGGCGGCGGCGTGAAGGTTGTGAAGGGGTTGGACGAGGTGAAAGAGACCGCCGGGCAGATCCTCGGCATGCAGCTCGTTACGCATCAGACCGGCCCGGAAGGCAAAGAGGTGAAGCGTCTCCTGATCGAGCAGGGCATGGACATTCAGAAGGAGTTCTATGCCGGCCTGACACTCGACCGTGAAAACGCCCTCGACACCTTCATGGTTTCCACCGAGGGCGGTGTCGAGATCGAGAAGGTCGCGGCGGAGACCCCGGAAAAGATCGTGAAGATCGGTGTGGACCCCGGCTTCGGCCTGCAGATGTTCCAGGCGCGTCAGCTCGCGTTCGCGCTCGGGCTGGAGGGTAAGGCGGTCGGCAAGGCGGCCAAGTTCTTCATCGCGCTGTACAGGGCGTATGTCGAGATGGATGCGTCGCTCGCGGAGATCAACCCGCTGGTGCTCACCGGCGACGGCGATGTGATCGCGCTGGACGCCAAGATGAACTTCGACGACAATGCGCTCTATCGTCATAAGGATGTTGTAGAACTGCGTGACCTGGACGAAGAGGATCCGTTCGAGGTCGAGGCGGGCAAGTACGACCTGAACTACATCAAGCTCGACGGCAACGTGGGCTGCATGGTGAACGGCGCCGGGCTGGCGATGTCGACGATGGACATCATCAAGCTCTCCGGCGGCGAGCCTGCGAACTTCCTCGATGTGGGCGGCGTGGCGAACGCCGAGACGGTCAAGAACGGCTTCAAGATCATCCTGATGGATGAAGCGGTGAAGGCCGTGTTGATCAACGTGTTCGGCGGTATTGTGCGCTGCGACCGTATCGCACAGGGCGTGATCGACGCGCTCTCCGATGAGACACTCGAGGTGAATGTGCCGGTGGTGGTGCGCCTGGAAGGCACGAACGCCGACATCGCGCGCGAGATGCTGAAGGACGCCCCGATCGACTTTATCGTCGCGACGTCCTTGAAAGACGCCGCGGAGAAGGTGGTCGCCGCCGCGAAGGGAGAATGACACGCGAGCGTGTGACCCTGGAGGTAGGACGTGAACTGAGCGTCCGGCATCCGAACAAGTTGTTGGCGGCACGGGAGTATGCGTCCGGGGTCGAGGGTAAACTGCTTACCCTCGACCTCAGCCGGACGAAGATGATCCGGCCGTTCGGTGCGGCGATGCTGGTTGCGATGGGGTATGAATGCACCCCGCAGAATGTCCTGGAAATCACGCCCCCGGAGGATGCCACCGCACTGCGGCAGATGCATGCGCTTGGGTTGGACAGGTTTTTTAAGCCTAATGATCCGAAACAGGGCTTTGACTCAAGATTTCTGAAATCGAATGTGATCAGTGGAGTTCCGATAAGGCCCGTTGATGATAATTCCAAGGAATTTTTTCGCGAGATTGTGGACTTAATAGAAGATACCGTAACTATGTCGGCCCCGATACGGCAGTTGGTATACAGCTCGATTAAAGAAACGGTGGATAATGTTTGCGTTCACGCGGATGAACGTAGTTATGCTCTAGTAGCAGCGCATGCTGTTAAGAGCGCACAAAGAATAAGGATTACAATTCTCGATGATGGTCAAGGGATCTATAATACTTTAAAGCAATCGAAAAAGTGGAGATCTGAAATCCAGAATGACTTAGAAGCCATCAGCTATGCGACTAGGAAGGATGTTACCGGTAAATTTGAAGATAGAGGCCGTGGTTTGTGGTTACTAAAACGCTTCTTGTCTGATAACGATGGTTTACTATCCATATTATCAGGGAATGGAATAG
>WJJA01000329.1 GCA_014729955.1 bacterium | reverse complement strand
GCCATCGCCTGCAACAGGCCGAACAGCAATTGATCCGCCAGGAAGCCGCCCCAGGGGTCTTCGGTGTTATACCCGACCAGGCGCAACGGCAGCTCGTTCAACTGGTTCAAATAGGTCAGCACCGCCGCGATGATGCCGAACACCAGCGCCGTACGCCATTGAATGTCACGACGAATGATCGCACGCACCAGCCAGAACAGCAGGCCGAGCATCGTCAGGCCGTACAGCGCGGAAGCGACCATCCCGGCAGACTGGTTCTTTCCACGCAACTTGCGGAACCCGTCCCGCCACACTTGCGGAATGTGCATGTACGCCTGAAACATGCCGATTTGGGACCCCTGCAGCGTGACATCATACCGGTAGTCCTCATCGCCCACCGGCACAGGACCGTTCCGTTTCCAGGTGAAGATCCAGTCGACACGGTTCGGCCGTGATTGCCGTTTCGTTTCATGCAACTCGACCGAATCGGGAGAAATTTCCATCACGTCGGTCATGAACTCATACGCGATCGCTCGTGCGGAATCCTCCTCGAGGCTGTCACCCTCCGCGGTCTCCTCGATCAGACGGCGGAAGCTGAACACCTCCCCGCCCGGACTGACCTCGACACGATACTCCCGCTTCACTCCCGGCATGAAGGCGCGATGGTACCAGCCCCACACCGGCACCGGCGCGTTGAACCAATTCTGCGCCTCTTCGAGCCGTAACTCCCGTTCCAGGTAGATCTTGTCAAGGCCGCCGCCGAAGAACCGTGTCGCTTCGCGGTATTCCTCCGGCACGTCGAAGCCGACCTGTTCCTCCAGGAAGCGAATCCCGATCTCGCCCGCCTCGTCCTTGCTGACCTGGAAATCGATAGAGGCTTCGGGGAAGGCTTTCTGGAAATTGTTGACGCTGTAGAGTGTGCCCGCAGCGAGAACGACCAGGCAGATCACGATAAAAATCAGGTCGTTGCGGTTCAGACGGATCGGTTGCATGGTTCCCCCTCCCTGTGGTGGTATGTCGCAGCCCGCATGGGGGAATGTACAACCTCGTTCCCGATCTGTCGAACACGAATGCGGGATATCGGGTAAAATCGGGTGTCGAAGCGGGTACGGCCGTCTTACCCGGTCGAACAGGCAGTTCCGGGTCAGGCCGGCACCCGCATGTTGCCTGTCGTCCCTCCGTATGGCTCGACTGCGGTTTGGGAAACACGCCCGACCGTGCGTATACTGCCTGCGCTCAAGCTGTGTTCATGAAGGCCTTCCCGACACGCTGACCTTTTCTTTGTACCGTGGTTCACCGAGGTTGACCTGATGACTCCACCTCTCACCGTCGCCGCCTTCCTGGAAGCCCATATGGGTGAAGCATTCGCTCTCACAACCGCGATGATGTGGGCGATGGGTGTGATTTTCTTCAAGAAGTCCGGCGAAACGGTGCATCCGGTGGCGTTGAACCTGTTCAAGGGCACCTTTGCCGGGGTGTTGCTGCTGCCGACCATGGCGGTGCTCGGACGGCCGATGTTCATCGATGCGCCGGCGTGGGAGTACGGCGTCATGCTTGCCGGCGGAGCGGTCGGGCTGGGAATCTCGGACACCTTCTTCTTCATGGCGCTGAATCGACTCGGCGCCGCACGCACCGCGATCATCGACTGCCTTTACAGCCCCTCCATGATTTTGTTTGCCGCGATTCTGCTCGGGGAACGGCTGAACGCCTGGCAGCTGGTCGGAGTCGCGATGATCATCTCCGCCGTGCTTGTCGGCAACAAGGACAAGGAAGGCAAGGACATCACCACGCGCGATGTCCTGCTCGGCATGCTGTGGGGCACACTCGCGATGACCACCATGGCGATCAGCATCGTCGGCATCAAGCCGGTGCTGGAACGGTGGCCCCTGCTGTGGTCAATGGAAATGCGCCTGGTGGGAGGCAACATCATGCTGCTGCTGATGCTGCCGTTCTACAGGAATTGGCGTTCCCAGCTCGTTTCGCTCGTCACCCCGAGCAACTGGCGCTACATGGCACCCGCCGCCTTCTTCGGCACCTACCTCGCCCTCGTCCTGTGGCTCGGAGGCATGAAATACACTGAGGCTTCCATTGCCGGCGCCCTGAACCAGACCGCCAACCTGTTCATCTTCCTGTTCGCGTGGATCTTCCTGCGTGAAACAATCACATGGAATCGCGCCCTCGGTATTCTCATCGGCGTGGCGGGCGTGATCCTTGTAACCACCGTCCGCGGAGGATGACAAACTGCCGGCAGTGGACCGTTTCAAATGAAAGGAAGCATCACCTTCCCCAATTCCTCAGATCTGACGACTTGTTTGCGCTCTGTCAAGTCACACCCTCTTCACGGGCAAAACCTGGCAAAATGTAGCATGTGTAAATCCAGAAAGAACGGTTGAAGGAAGCGTCGCGTACCACACTCCATGCAGCGGCAGACCGCCCCGCGCCTGCACATCGCCGCCGGCGATTCGTTCCGCCTCTCCTGGAAACCCGCAGCAATCAGACCCCTCGATCCATATAAAAGGATCCACCAGGAAAAAAGCTCTGTCAATCCACCGGCGCAGACGGAGAACCGACAGCTCACCACACGTCGAACTGTCAGTCCTCCCACGGATCTTCTCACGGTTTGACCTCTACCGCAGCAATGTCACCTTCCGTACCTGCGACACACCATTCGGTCCTATCGCACGCACGAAATAGACGCCGCTGCCGATTCCTTCTCCGCGAAGTGAAAAGCGGTGCACACCCGCAGGCAGCACCTCACGGCCTGCAGTCAGCACTTCCCGGCCCAGCAGATCGAACACCCGCACATCCAACAGGCCCGCTTCAGACGTCTGCACCCTGATCGTCGCCTGGTCGTTGAACGGATTCGGGTAGGCACCCAGCAGGATCGACGTTTCCGGCAACATGTCCCGGTTGTCCGTCTCGACGAACAACACGTCGTTCGTTGTCTTCGCAACCCAGCCGTCCACGTTTTCCATCGTCCCCTGCGCGCCGATGAGGTACACTGAATCGTCGAAATGCGGGACCACCGCACTCGCGATATCAAGTTGGTCCGCCTCGCCGAACGTCACGGTCCAACGTTCATTGCCGTCTGCGTCCAACTTCGTAAGCACAATGTCGGCGTTCAACAAATCGCCTTCATCCGGAGTCGTGATTCCGGTGAGGATGTATTCACCGGCGTAGTCTTCTATCGCATCGGAAAAGATTGACCAGCTCATGTCGCCGGAAAAGGAGGTCTCCCATTCCACGGTGCCGCTCCCGTCGGTTTTCAGAACATGGAAGTTCGCGGATTCGGCGCCTTCCAGTTCCTGTTCTCCCGTGACGAGAAAGCCGCCGTCACTCGTCGCCAGCAGTGAGGAGGGATTCTCCCGATGTGAGGGATCGCCGAACGTCTCAGACCAGGCAAGAGTCCCGTTGTCATCGATCATCATCAGCTGAAGGTCGCGGGCATCGTCGCCGTTGACAGTCTCACGGCTCCCGGCAAAGGCATAGCCCGTACCCGACAGGTATACCCCGGCATCGACCGACACCCAGGTCTCCGCACCAAAGGTGTAGGACTCCTCCGAAGTCACATTGAGGTCGCTGTCAAGCTCAAGAAGGTACACCGGAAGGTCAGGACCGGGGTAAGGCCATTCGGTGGGACCGCCCGCCATCGCGTAGCCGTCGTCGGTTTCCAGGAATACCGGGAAGTAGGGCGAACCGTCCCAGCTGTTTTCAAACACGACTTCCAACTCGCCGTACTCACCGTCCATGGAAATCGGGTACATCGCGATATCGTCCATACCCTCGCCGTTGTTCCAGCGGTGGAACAGCAGACGATACCCGTCGTCGACCTCGAACACACCAATCACCTGGGCCTCAGGGTCTTCAAACGCGGGAGGAAATTCGTAGGTCTGGACGACGTCCCAAAGCAACTCACCATCACGAGCCACTTTGCCGACCCAGAAGTAGCCGGGATCTTCTGCAAAGCTCTGAGCGACCAGAAGAAAGGCACCGTCAGAGGTCGTTTCGACTTCAAACACCAGTTCGACCGAATCGGTCCCGTAGATATTCGACCACTCAAGCGTGGGTTGTGCGAAAAGATAGGGGACGATGACAAGCATGCCTGCCGCAACCAACAGCATGCGCAAAGATGTAGACATGATACTCACTCCTTACCGGACTTGCAGCCCTACACGGCTGTGTACACGGTTTCCTTTGTTGTAAGCGATGTATTGGATCGTCGAAATCCTCATCCCACCCTATGGCTGTCGGCCCGTGTTTCCCCTGAGTACGGAACGCAGAGGTTGTGCCCTGTGCGTTCACATATCTGTAAAGTGCATGGTTAGGACGCCCTAATCAATATGCCGTTCAAAGCACAGAGTCAGATCTATCCTTATTATGAATAGTTGTTTGAAGAGGTGCTTTCGATGAAGTGACCCTGATCACCGATCCGTTCAAACCGGCATCCGTTCATGAAAAAGCAGGGGTCCATTCATGCGTTCGAAACCGTCTTTCCACTGTCCGGCAGCAAAAACTCCCCTGGTTCCACATGACCATTTATCAAGAGACGGGAGACCCGATTCCGGGGTCCGTCTCGATATGTTTTTGGATGGATCGTTCCATTAATCGAAAACCCTAACCCGGATATTTCACGAGTTTAAACTGCGTCAGATGTGAGGCGTGAAGAATGAAGCTGTATGGCAATACCGCGAATCCTTCGCAACAAAGCAGATGACGCAGTTGGGACCGCCCGAAACGGGAATGCATAGATGAGTTTGCCTTGGAAACATTCTGTGCCGGAGCAATACTATATAGCGTGGCATTATCTTATTGTTAATATAGTTTTTAGAAAAGAATGCTCTCTTCATTCATGAAAGATTCGGGCTGTTCCTGAATCCCCCGGGTTCGTACGTTTTCACTCCGAGGCCGGTTTTGCATCTACCACCAACCTCAAGTATTCAATGAGAAAGAGTGTTTCTCCCGGAAACCGACCCGCTGCGAAATTTGGAACTCTGTGGCAACCGGCCTTATATTAACTGGACAAATACTAAAAACGGATATGTTTTGCCATGCAAACCGACCCCGAAATCCCAAAATCATCGATCCATTCCGATGTACAAGCCAAATCCGTACACCGGGAAACCACCTCCACCAGCCTCTCGATTCGCTATCTGAACTGTCCGATTTGCGACACCAAATTTGAACGAAACTGCAACGGTCTCGATGAGCCGGTGCCGTGTCCCTCCTGCGGGTACGTGTTCCCCTACGTGGATGGCTATCTCCTGATGTACCGCCCGATTATCGAGGTGTTTATCGACCGTGTGCATCCCTTGCCGATGGTGCCGGGTCATTCCAGCGGCGGGGAGGTGGAAGTCCCGCCCAATGAAATCGTGCTGATTCCGTTTGACATCGAATACCGCAAAGAGCCCGAAGTCTTCTTCGTGCTGCCCGGCAACAAGGCGGCACGCGAAGTCATCCGGGAAGGCATCCTCGTGATGCCGTTGTCGGTGAGCACGGAAAACTTCATCCTGTTTTCCCGCGCTCTCGACCGGTCTACGACCGAGTCTGTCAAGATCGACTGGATGGCGGTCGGGGAAATCGGGGATTGGGAAAAGCCGCTTTGGTTGAATTATCTGCAGAATGCCGCCGACCTGGTGCAGAAAGAAGAGGATATGGCGGCCATCGTGATGCTCCTGATCGCGCTGGACTTCTTCTATGACAGTATCCTGGCTCGCTGCGGCATCGAGTATGACACCATCCGTCGTGTCGGACGAAGGCCGGGCATGAACGAGAAGAAAGCCAAACTGCAGTTGATCGAAGAGCAGATGGGGGCATGGCCTCCGGGAGTCGCGGACTCACTGAAGGATCTCACCGACTATCGCAACAAGATCGTGCACAATGTCGTCAAACGGGATGACATCCCCACCATCCGCAGCCGTCGCGCCTTTACCATCGTGCTGCGCGCCGTGCTCTACCTGCTCGAGATGTACCACCGCTCCAGGGTCAGACCGGCCCATGAGCCTCAGGTGCCCGGAAACGAGTGACGTACATCTTCCGTTGACCGTCCCGCTCATCCTACCTTACAGGCTTCGGAAACGCTACAGGACCTTTTTTATGAAGCCTTACGCCTCTGTGCTGCTGATCGTGTGCGCCCTGATCGGCGCGTCGATTGCACATGCTGAAGACGTCGACTTTCAGCCGTTGCAGAAACGCCTGATGGAGGACGGTATCGATTCTTCCATCGTTCACGCCTACTTCAACGACCCGCGCTTTGAGCTGATGGAAGAGCTGCTCAAGATCAATATCAAGCAGCCCGATGCTACGGATATCTATGCCGCCATGCGTGAAGAGGAATCCGTAGAGCGCACGGCCGCGTTTCTGCGTGAGAATGACGCAGTGTTCGAACGAGTCCTGCAGGATTCGCCGGTGGACAAAGAGGTGGTCGCCGCAGTCCTGCGTGTCGAAACCAACCTTGGCCTCTACAAGGGTAAACATCCGCTGATGAACGTCTTCGCCAGCCTCGCCTTGCTGAACTCCGACCAGTTGGAAATCGCTGCGCCGAACTTCTGGGACAGGGTGATGGAGGATGTGGCGGAAGAGGAGCAGGCGGCGGTTCGCGACAAGGTCGACTCACGCCGGAAACGCAAAGCACGCTGGGCTTATCGTGAGCTGAAACTTCTGCTCCAGATGGCGCAGGAAGAGCGCATGGACCCGCTGGAGGTGAAGGGATCATGGGCGGGCGCCTTCGGCCTGGCGCAGTTTCTGCCCAGCTCGTTTGAAGCCTATGCCCGGGACGGCAGCGGGGACGGTTACGTCGACCTCTATCTGCTCGACGATGCAGTCGCCTCGATCGCTCACTATCTCAAGGTGCACGGCTACCACAAGGACAACCAGGCCAGGCGTCGCAAAGCGGTCTACCGCTACAACCATTCCAACGACTATGTCGACACGGTGCTGCATATCGCCGACCGTGTCCGCGAGATCAATGACGAGCGTCGCGCACAGGCGGAATGACCCTGACATACAGAACGGCCCGGATCCGGTGATCCGGCTTTTTTGTTGTGTCCGTTCCTCGGAAATGACACAACAAACCGTCGGATCCTCAGATTTGACGGAACCGTGAACAGTATCACCCTGCATCCTGTATGATCCGCGAGCCGGACGCCGGCAGAGCCCTTGCGAGACGGCAGAGGATTTTCTATACTTGATGCTCGCACGTAACGGCGCGTTCGTTCAGCGGTTAGGACGCCGGCCTCTCACGCCGGAAACACGGGTTCGAGTCCCGTACGCGCTACCATGATTTCAAGCCCCTCTGACAGCAGAAGGGGCATTTTTTATGTACCTTGTTAGCCTGGATATTTCACGAGTTCAAACTGCGTCAGATGTGAGGCGCGAAGAATGAAGCTGTATTGCCATACCGCGAATCCTTCGCAACAAAGCAGATGACGCAGTTGGGACCGCCCGAAGGGGGAATGAATAGATGAGTTTGCCTTG
>WJJA01000328.1 GCA_014729955.1 bacterium | reverse complement strand
CCGTTCCGGCCTGTGGTATACGGGGCGGGTTGGGAGGGGCAGCTCCCGGAGGGCGTGGAACTGCGCGGACCGGCCGACTACAACCATGACCTTCCGCGCATCTACCGTTCCGATGCGGTGCATCTTTCCTTCACCAATCTCCAGATGCGAGCCTGCCCGAACCAGCGAGTGTTCGATGTCGGCGCCTGTGGAAATGCGGTGCTGAATGACCGGCTCGAGGGGTGGACCGATCTGTTCGGCAGGGATCTGGACGAGTTGCTGTATGACGACGTGCAAACCCTGGTTGAACGTACGGAATCGCTTCTTGCCTCTCCTGAGCGCCGCCGTTCGCTCGCGGAAACCCTGCGGACCGTAGTCCTCGAGAAGCATACCATCCGCAATCGTGTGGAAACCCTTCTGTCCCTTCTGCAATCACGGGGGAATCCGGAGCAAGCGTGAACGGCCCGGACTCGGACCGGATGAAGCGGTCCAACGGGAATCGGAAATAAAAAGGGCGTCCGATCACAGGACGCCCACACTTTGCCGGTTACGATCGATCTGCCGACCTTTACTGGTTCAATACACGGTCCAGCAGCTCCTTGTAGACCTTGTCCACCCCGCCCATGTCGTAGCGGAAACGGTCCTTGTCCATCTTCTTGTTCGTCTTCTTGTCCCAGATACGGCATGTGTCGGGTGTAATTTCGTCCCCGATCAGGATGTCCTTGCCCGACTTGCCGAACTCAAGCTTGAAGTCGACCAGGAGCAGGCCGCGACGATCCAGGAAGGCTTTCAGAATGGCGTTGACCTTGGACGCGACACGGGTAATCATACGCATTTCTTCGGGGGTGGCATGCCCCAGCGCGTAGGCGTGATGCTCGTTGATCATCGGATCGCCGAGACGGTCATCCTTGAGGAAGAACTCGATGATCGGATAGGGCAGAACCTTGCCCTCTTCGAGGTTGTACGTCTTCGCAAGCGTGGCGGTGGCGATGTTGCGCACGACGACTTCGACCGGAATCATTTCCAGTCGTCGGACCAGCATTTCGTTTTCAGAAAGGCTTTTCTGGAAATGGGTCGGCACATGGTAATTTTCGAGGTATTCGAAAAAGAAGGTGCTGAGGGCGTTGCAGATGCCGCCTTTGCCCTGAAAGCGTCCCTTCTTGGTACCGTTGAACGCTGTCAGATCATCCTTGAAGACCTGCACGAGCATGTCCTGGTCTTCGGTGAGGTAAAGGATCTTGGCCTTGCCTTCGTACAGCAGATCCTTTTTCTCCATGGGTTGGTCTCCTGGTTGTCATGCCGGGCATGCCGCGGGACGGTTCAGGAACGGCCCTCCGCCGACAGTCCCAATCGTTGATAGATTTTATCCACGTGCCTGAGGGCATGCTGCAAATCGAAGAGGGTGTGCAAAGTCTCTTCCCCCAGGATCTCTAGTAACTCATCGGACGACAACGCCGCGTCCTTCACCGGTACCTGTCGATCGATCGCATCCTGACTGATGCGCTGTACCACGGCGTACGCTTCTTCTCGTGTCCGGCCCCTGTCCACCAGGGCGAGCATCACACCTTCCGTGAAGACTGCGCCGCCGGTTATCTCGAAATTGCGACGAATCCGGTCCGGGTCGACATAGAGGTTCTCCACCACGTCCGCGGTAAGGTGAAGAAGATAATCCAATCCGATGGTGCTGTCGGGCAAAATAACGCGTTCAACGGAGGAATGGGAGATGTCACGTTCATGCCAGAGAGCGACGTTCTCGTAAGCTGCATGCATGTTGCCGCGCAGCAGACGCGCCATGCCGCAGATTTTCTCCGAGTCAATCGGATTGCGTTTATGGGGCATCGCGCTGGAACCCTTCTGGCCCTTGCGGAAGCCTTCACGCGCCTCCGAAACCTCGGTCCGCTGCAAATGACGGATCTCCAGGGCGACCGATTCGAGTACGGCCCCGACGAGGGCAATCGCGCCGAGGAAGTCGGCGTGACGATCACGCGAGACCACCTGCGAAGAAATCAGAGCCGGCTTCAAACCCAGCGAATCCATCACCTCCTGCTCCATCTCAGGCTCGAGGTGAATGTAGGCTCCGACCGCGCCGGACAGCTTGCCGGTGCAGGCTTCCTTCCATGCCTGCCGCAGGCGTTCCTTCGCACGTGTCATCTGCTCGTAGAACCGTGCAAAGCGCAGGCCGAACGCCACCGGCTCGGCGTGAATGCCGTGCGTGCGTCCCACCGCGGGCGTCTCCCTGTACTCCACCGCCTTTACCGCCAGCGCTGTTGTCACGCGCTCGCAACCGTCCAACAGGATCTCGCCCGCCTGCTTGATCTGCAAGGCCGTTGCAGTATCGAGCATGTCGGAGGAGGTCATGCCGAGATGGATGAAGCGTGAGGCGGGCCCTACATATTCAGCGACATTGGTCAGGAAGGCGATCACATCATGACGTGTGGTCTGCTCGATCTCCAGCACACGTTCGGTGTCGAACGCAGCCTTCTGTTTGATCTCCGCCAATGCGTCGTCCGGGATCTTGCCGCGACGGTTCCATGCTTCGCACACGGCCAGTTCCACCTGCAGCCAGGCGTTGAATTTCGTCTCTTCGGTCCAGATCGCCCCGATCGCCGGACGGGTATACCGTTCAATCACTCCGGTCGAGCCTCCAGTGTCATGTATACCGTCTGTTCCTTGCCTTCCCGGAAGATGTTCATTTTGACGCGGTCGCCGACTCGGAGGTCATGGTCACGGAAATAGCGCCGTACATGCCCGGTGTCACGGATCGGGGTGCCGTCAATTTCCATGATGATGTCGGTAGGCTTCAATTCGGCATGATCCGCGGGGCTCTCCTCTTCGACGTCGGTGATAATCACACCGTACTCATGCGGGAAACCGAGGCTCATCGCGATCAGGCGGTCGATGTTCTGCACGACCAGGCCGGTCCAGAAATCGCGGTCTACCTTACCGCGTGATTTCAGCTCTTCGAACACGTTACGCAGCATGTTCGCCGGTATCGCAAAGCCGATCCCGATGGACCCGCCGCCTCCCTGGGAGAAGATAAAGGCGTTCATGCCGATCACACGTCCCATCACATTGACCAGCGGTCCGCCGGAGTTACCCTGGTTGATCGCCGCGTCGGTCTGGATCATCCCGCGGTAGAGCCTGCCGGTGTCATTGCGTTCGAAATCGCGTTGCGTGGCGGAAACCACGCCGACGGATACCGACGGCTTGTCATTGATCTCAAAAAGGCCGAAAGGGTTGCCGACGGCAATCGCCCACTCGCCGACAATCACATCATCTGAATCGGCGAAGTCCAGGTGGGGAAGCGGCTCGTCGTGTTCGACTTTCAGCAGGGCGATGTCGGTGTCATAGTCGAGCCCGATCAGCTCCGCCGGCATCTGCCGGCCTTCGGAGGTGGACACGACAATCTCCACGGCACCATGGACTACGTGCTCGTTGGTCAGCACGTAGCCGTCCTCGGTGATGATGAAGCCGGAACCGAGGTTCTGCACCGGTTGACGGAATCGTCGTTCCGGGATGCCGAAAAAGTAGCGGAAGAAGGGATCGTCGTACAGGGGACTGCGTGCACGGAATTCACGCATCTGGGTGACCGTAATGCCGACCACCGCCGGCGATGTCTCCTCGATGGCGATGGTGATCGCATTGCGGCGCTGGGCGTAAAGATCCTGAGTGATCTGTTGCTGTGCCTGCGCATAAGCGAGGGTGCCGGAGACATTCGGATTCAGGCTGTCCGGGATCACCCCGCCGCGCTCCAGCCCGGCGCCCAGGTAGATCAAACCCATCGCCGCGCCGCCCAGCAGCAATCCGAATAAAAACCAGCGTGTGATACGATGCATCGTTTCGCACCTGTCCCGGAGGACTTTTCACCTTGCAAACATGCCTGTAGTGTACAGCTGAACAAACCAAACCAGAGTATAGAATAGGAAAATGGGGAAATGGGAAGCAAATTTCACTGCTCTCCCGCCTTGGGAGCCCGCCGGAACAAGGCTGTACAACAACAGGTGTTGCCGGTTCTCACAGGGAGAAAACGCACGAATCTTCACTTGCTACATCCTTTCCCTCCCGTTATTATGAAACAGACCGGTGCCGTTTATGATCCACTATTCGTGTCGGGCCAAACCCCGCTGACGCAGGCCGTGACCCGATACAACGTTCTGCCGGGCGGACAACGCAAGCATGTTGTTACACATACACTTGTCAGGCTTTAACCCCAACCCCCACAAGGAGCACGTAGACGACTCATGGCACATGATCCGAAAGCCTCCCTGAAAAAACTGGACACCCTTCGTAACAACAGCGGCCCCGCGAAAACCACGGGTTTACGTGACAAGGTCGTAGAAACCTTCCTGGATCGTGACGACACCCTTGTGACAGCGGTCGACCGCGCGTTGGAGCGTGCCGAGTCCCTGGGCGATGAAGAGCTCGCATTGCTGAAAATGGACGAGACTGAGCTTTGCGAATTGCTGCAGGAACGGTATGTGAACTTCTACCCGCACTCCGGCCGCAACCCCTATGTGCCGCTGGCGGCGAAGGGGCCGTGGATCGTGACCACGCATGGTGCTGTGCTGCATGATTCCGGCGGGTACGGCATGCTCGGGCTCGGCCATGCGCCGGACGAGCTGGTTGACGGGCTCGGCGAACCGTGGGTGATGGCCAACGTAATGACGCCGACCCTGAGCCAGAAACGGTTCAGCGACCGCTTGATGGAAGAGATCGGCCGGAAGCGCGGACAGTGCCCGTTCTACAAGTTCCTCTGCCTGAACAGCGGTTCCGAAGCGGTCACGCTTTCCTCGCGTATCGCGGACATCCACGCCAACAACCAGATCTCGAAGGGCGCTCCCCACGAAGGGAAAGCGGTGCGTGTGCTGGCACTGGAAGACGGCTTCCACGGTCGCACCTACCAGGCCGCACGGATCTCCCATTCCACACGCGACGCCTACGAAGAGAACCTCGCCTCCTTCCGTCTCGACCAGCAGGTGGACTTCGTTCCGATCAACGACGAAGCGGCGCTGAGGAAAGCGTTCGAAGACGCCGACGCGAAGAATGTCTACTACCAGGCGCTCTACATCGAGCCGGTGATGGGCGAAGGCATTCCGGGACAAGGCGTGGAGCGGTCCTTCTACGATCTCTGTCGAGAAATGACCAGACAGCATGACAGCCTGCTGGTGGTGGATTCCATCCAGGCTGCGCTACGGGCGCACGGTTGCCTTTCCATCGTCGACTATCCCGGCTTTGAGAACTGCGAAGCACCTGACATGGAGACCTATTCCAAAGCGCTGAACGCCGGGCAGTTCCCGCTGTCGGTGCTGGCGGTGAACGAGCGGACAGCGGGCATTTACCAGACCGGTGTCTACGGCAATACGATGACCACCAACCCGCGCGCGCTCGAGGTGGGCGTGCGTGTGCTGGAAGCGATTGACGACCCGATGCGCTGGAACATCCAGGCGCGCGGTCGTGAATTCCTGGAGAAGCTGGAAACGGTGCACAAGGACTTCCCCGGCTCGATCAAGCAGATCATCGGCACCGGCCTGCTGGTCGCCGCTCTGCTGGACGAGGAAAAGCACCCGGTCACCGGCGAAGGCGGCGTGGAAGAGTACATGCGCGTGAACGGCGTGGAGATGATCCACGGCGGTCCGAACGGTCTGCGCTTCACCCCGCACTTCAGGATCACGTCAGAAGAGATTGACCTGATCATCGACGTCATGCGCGAAGCCCTGCGTCAGAACTACGGATCGTAACGGTCTGAAGTTATTTCAAATCGGGCTGTCGCTTCACGCGGCAGCCCGGTTTCTGTTTGTAAAAGGTCATGCCGGTCGGAAAGACAGTCAGCGCAGAATGTGCGACCAGGGGGCCAATTCGGTGTGACTCTCGTATTGCGCGCCGACATCGTGTACGAATCGCTCTCCTTCGTCTTTTCGCACCAATGCGACAACGCACCCGCCGAACCCCGCACCGGTCATGCGTGCGCCGTAGCAGGTATCATGCTCCTGTGCCAGGCCGGCCAACAGGTTCAGTTCATCGTTGGTGACCTCGAAGTCTTCCCTCAGGCTTTCGTGTCCGGCGTTCAACAGAACGCCCAACGCGGAAGGGTCACCCTCCAGAATGGCCTGCACGGCACGCTGCACGCGTGCATTTTCATGGATCACATGCATGGCCCGCTTGCGCAGCAGGGGATCGATCTGACGCGCCTTCTGTCCAAAGTCCGGGGCGCTGATGTCACGCAGGGACTGTACCTGCAGGGCCTTCGCCGCCCCTTCGCACTCCACACGACGGTTGCGGTATCGCGATTCCGTCAGCGAACGGCGTGTCATGGTGTCGATCACCACCAACTCCACGGATGTCGGCAGCTCCAACAATTGCATGTCAAATGTTCGACAATCGAAATACATCAACTTCCCGGGCGGAGCAGCGGCGGCGGTCATCTGATCCATGATCCCGCAGGGCATGCCGACCCATTCGTTTTCCGCCTTCTGTGCGAGGCGGGCGATGTTGATCGGGAGCCATGTTTCCCCGGCGACCGCTTCAAAGGCGCGCGCGACGGCTACTTCCAGAGCGGCGGACGAGGAGAGGCCCGCACCGGCGGGGACATCCCCGATCATTTCCCCTTCCCAACCGTGAAGCGTATACCCGGCTTCCTTCAACGCCCATGCAACACCCTGCACGTATTTGCCCCAGTGCGGGATGCCGCCGGAGAGATCCGTCAACCGAAGTTCCGTCGGGTTCTTACGCCCTTTCGAATGAAGCAGCACACGGTTGTCTTCGCGTGGACGAAGTGCAATCCACACACCCAGGTCCAGCGCTGTCGGAAGCACGAATCCGTCGTTGTAGTCCGTGTGCTCCCCGATCAGGTTCACGCGGCCGGGCGTGAACACGACGTGTGACGGCGCCTCGTCGAAGCGTTCTTCGAAACGCTTCATTACCATGGAGCGCGTACGGTTCATGGTCGGGTCAATCATCGCCTCCATTGATCCGGAACAAGCTGTATCATGCCTTCCCGTTCGAAGGAGCATCACATTCATTCATCCGGCGCGGTTCCTTTGCCATACAGATCCGGGTACAGTTCATGCGCACAATCGGGGCAGATGCCGTGACTGAAGCGTGCTTCGGAATGGCGGGAAATGTAGTGTTCCAGCTGCTGCCAATATCCTTCATCGTCACGAATTTTCTTGCAGCTTGCACAGATCGGGAGGAAGCCTCGAAGCGTTTTTACCTCCGAGAGAGCTTCCTGCAATTCCGCAACCGCCTGGTTGAGTTGTGCTTCCACGGCTTTCCGGCGTTCGATCTCCTGCTGGGCCTGGGTCAGTTCCCGCCGTGTTTCAGCGATCTGTTGCAGGATGGCCAGCACAGGACGGTCTTCGATACGAACATCTTTGATGCGGCTTTGCCAGTACAGGTAGACCCACAGGAAGGGTGTGGCAAACACCGAGATGACCAACCGGCTGATCAAGGTGCCCTCCATGATCGCCAGGTATTGCGGTGTGCCGAAGAAGGCGCCCGTGGAAAACAGCAGCACATCGAGCCACATAACCCCGAGAAGTGTCAAAAACGCCCTGACGAGCAACGATGCGCGCAGATGGATCTTACCGAGAAACTCCCAGGCCACCGCCAGGAACACAAGATCAAGGAATGTCGTGATGATCGATGCTGTGTTGATCCGCAGGGAAGGCATCGGGACATAGGCGAGGGCATCCATTCCGGACAGTTTCACCTGAAAATGCAGGATCACAGCGATCACCGGCACAAGGATCGATACGCCGATGATGGTCGAAATGGCGATACGAGTTGCGCGCGGGCCGTCAAAGACATACACCACAAAAACCCCGAGCAGCAGAGACGTATAGAACACCGTCGAGCCGACCATGAAGGTTGCACCCAGGATTTCGACTCGCACACCGGCGTCTGTCACCCAGGACATCACGGCGGTTAAACCGCCCATCAGGGCGTAAAAGAGGGCGAGCCCGAAACGGTGGCGTAACGCATGGGAAGCCAGAACGAGAAGGTATACTGCAAGCGCTTCAACAATCAGGATATAAGCGCTGCTATCCAGCATGATGCTTTCCTTTGCAGGGGACTCTTCGGGCCGGCGGTAGCACCCGTAATGCACACCATACACAGAAAAGCGGAACGAGCGCAAGAATAGGACTCTCCCCGTCCTGATCCTTCGATGGAATCGGCAGTGACGGGACCTTTTTGTCCAACGCCCGCCTTCCGAGACGGCACCTCCGGCTTGACCGTCCCCAAGTAAAGCTCTATTTTTCCGCCGGTTCCCGCTTGAGGGTAAGAATCGCTTCAACCGCGCCTCATGATGCTCCGGAGCGGGTTTCAGGGGCATGGGAACCAATCGCCTCTCACCTTCGTTGTACGCAACAAACAGCGTGTGAGTGTGTGAAGGAAACCAACGGGGAAAACACTCCATGATCTCAATCGAAAACCTGAAGAAGTACTACGGCGATTTTCCCGCCGTGGACGACATCTCGTTCACTGTACAAAGTGGCGAGATCCTGGGTTTTCTGGGGCCCAACGGGGCCGGGAAAACCACAACGATGAAAGTGATTACGGGGTACTACCCTCCCACGGCGGGCCGTGTCACCGTGAAGGGAAAGGACGTCGTCGCCGACAGCCTTGAAACACGGCAGATGATCGGGTACCTGCCGGAGTCGACACCGTTGTACCTCGACCTTACGGTGAGTGAATACCTTCACTACATCGCCGAATTACGTCAGATTCCCGAGGGGGAGCACGCGGAGCGTATCGACCGGATCACGACCCTGACCGGCCTGACCGACCGCATGCAGCAGCCGCTGGGCCAGCTGTCCAAGGGGTATCGGCAGCGTGTCGGCCTGGCGCAGGCGATGGTGCACGATCCGGACATCTTGATCCTGGACGAGCCGACCATCGGCCTCGACCCGAATCAGATCGTCGAGATTCGGTCTTTGATTCGTGAAATCGGGCGTGAAAAGACGGTGATTCTCTCCACGCACATTCTGCCGGAGGTGCAGGCCACCTGTGACCGTGTGGTCATCATCAACGAGGGCAGGATTGTCGCGGACGGCACCCCGGACGAACTGCAGTCCCGCTTCGAAGGCCAGGCGGTGATCGACCTGCAGGTCTACGGGGATGGGTCCGACGATACAGAGCCTTTCAACCAGGTGCACGGCGTGGTGAACGTGGAACGCATGCCCGACCCGGAACCGAATGTCCACCGCATGCAGATCATGGCGGAACAGGGCACCGACCCGCGAGGCGAGTTGTTCCGACTTTGTGTCAGGAAGGAGTGGACGCTTCTGGGCATGACACGCAAGATCCAGAGCCTTGAAGATATCTTCCAGCAGCTGACCCGCAGCGATGCGGCCCACCAGCAACGCGAGGAGGACGCCGCATGAACTGGAGCATCGTGGGAGCCATTTTCCGCAAGGAATTGAAGACCTATTTCGGCAGCCCGATGGCCTACATCGTGCTGGCGGTCTTCCTGATTATCACCGGCTGGTTCTTCTCCCTGAACCTGTTCAAGGAGAACATGGCGCACATGCGCTCGCTGTTCGACATCCTGCCGTTCCTGCTGGTGGTGTTTGCGCCGGCGGTCAGCATGCGTCTGATTGCGGAAGAGCGCAAGAGCGGAACGATGGAACTGCTTGTGACCATGCCGGTACGCGACTTCGAAATCGTGCTCGGCAAGTGGCTGGCCGCCTTCATTTTGTACGCTGTCGGTCTGGCCGCCACCATTGTATACGTGATCTCCATCTTTTCGCTTGGCAAACCGGAGTTCGGCCCGATCTTCGCCGGTTACATCGGGCTGCTGCTGTTGGGCGGCACCTACATGGCCATCGGCGTGCTGGGCAGTTCGCTGTCGGAAAACCAGATCATTGCATTTATCGTCAGCTTCATGATCTCTGCCATTTTTGCAATCCTGGTCTTTTCGGCGATGATCATGCCGCCGCCGCTGGCGGAGCTGATTCAGTATCTCAGCACGACCTATCACTTCCAAAGCATCGCACGGGGTGTGATCGACACTCGCAATGTCGTCTACTACCTCAGCCTGATTTTCTTCAGTCTGCTGCTGGCGTCCCATGCGATGGGACAGCGCAAGTTCCTGTAGGGGGTCCGCAACCATGAAAAAAACGAGTTGGCAAACCACCGCGTACATCCTGCTGGTGCTTGTAAACCTGGTGTTGCTGAACATGATCGCCAACACCCGGTTCTGGCGCCTGGACCTGACCGAAGGCAAGGTCTTCACCCTGTCCAAGGCTTCCAAGCAGGTCGTTCGCAATCTGGACGAACCGCTCACCATCAAGGTGTTCGCGAGTCAGAACCTTTCACCGCAGCTGAACGACGTCAAACGATACCTTGTCGATATCCTGAAAGACTACCGCTCCTATTCAAACGGCAACCTCCGTTTTGAAGTGGTCAATCCCGGTAACGACGAAGAGCTGGAGAAGGAAGCACAGCAGTATCGTGTGCAACCTTTCCAGCAGAACGTGTGGGAAAAGGATCGCCTCGAACTGAAGGTGATCTATATGGGGCTGGTGATCCTTTACGGCGACAAGCAGGAGGTGATCCCCGCGATCCAGTCCACCGCCGGGCTGGAATACAACATCACCAGCCTGGTCAAACGGGTCACGCAGCAGCAGGAGTACACCGTCGGATTCCTCGCCGGTCACGGCGAAGCGTCTCCGTTCGAGCAGATGCAGCAGCTGCGCGGACTGCTCGAGACCAATTACAAGGTCACAACCGTTGACCTGGAGACCGAGGAGCAGGTGCCGGATAACGTGGACGTGCTGGCGATTTTCCAGCCGACCGAGGAGATTCCGGATGAGCACAAGCTGAAGATCGACCAGTTCATCATGCAGGGCGGCCCGGTCGGTTGGTACTACAACATGGTGGAGACCAATCTTCAGCAGGGCTTCGGTCGTGCACGCACCTTGAAGATCGGCGAATGGTCGGAAAATTACGGGTTCCGTGTGAATACCGACCTGGTGGGCGACAAGAAGGCCGGCATGATCAACGTGCAGCAGCGGCGCGGCTTCTTCACCACCACCAGCCAGGTGCAGTACCCGTTCTTCCCGATGGTGGAATCGTTTAACGAGAACCATCCGATCACCTCCAACATGGAAGTGGTGAGCTTCTTTTTCCCGTCATCTGTGGACACAACGCTCGGAGTCGAAGCGGGCGTATCTGTCAAGCCGCTGGTCTATTCCAACGAGCAGTCGCTTGTGCAGACCGGTCGATTTGACATCAACGCCCTGCGTAAGTGGGGACCGGGCGAGTTCGACCGTGGGCATGTGCCGCTTTCGGTCGCTGTGCAGGGTCCCTTCAACAGCTTCTACAGGGAACGGGAGCTGCCGGTCGGCGATGATGAGCGTCCGGTGATGTCCCAGGACGATCTGCTGACGCAGGCGCCCGATTCCACCCGCATGGTGGTCGTCGGCGAAGCCAACTTCATCCGGGACGATTACCTCTCCAACCCGGCCAATCTTTATCTCGTGCTGAACAGCTTCGACTGGTTGCTGAACGATACCGATCTGATCAGCCTGCGGACACGAGAAGTCTCGATGCGCACCTTGCGTGAGGTGCCCGACACCGCCAAGCAGGTGATCAAGTACATCAACTGGTTCCTGCCGCCGGTGCTGATGATCGTGCTCGGTATCGTGTATTACTTCGTCCGTCGCAACAAACGTCAACGGAGGGCGTGACGGCCATGAACAAGCAAATTGTCTATCTCTCGATATCTGCGGTGGTCCTGCTGTTGATCTACATCCTGATGCAGTCGACAAGCGCACCGGAAGCGAAGCACGAACAACTGGTCGAAGTGGATACCTCCCTGGTCACAGAACTGGTGGTGACCTCCGAGCAGGGCAGTGTCACTCTGCAGCGCGACGATGACAACTGGATGGTGGTCGATCCCTACGAGTATCGTGCGAACAAAAACTTCGTCGAGACCCTGCTGGAAAAACTGACCGACCTGCGGATTGAAGCGGAGGTGACCGGCAAGAAGGATCGTCACGGTGAGTTCGAGGTGACCGACGAACAGGCGGTGTATGTGAAAATCGACCAGGGCGGCGACACTTCGGAAATTCTGTTTGGAAAGTCAAGCCGGAATCGCGGCCAGACCTACGCCCGTCTGCCCGGCAAGGACAAGGTCTACCTGATTCGCGGTTCGTACAGCGTTGCGACCAGGCGTCCGCCGGATGCCTGGCGCGACAAGAAGATCACGGATTTCAAACAGGATGAAATTATCGCCGTCGATCTGCCCGAAATCGACCTCGCAAAGCAGGGTGAATCATGGAACGCCCTCACACCGGACGGCGATGAGTTCACGCCGGACGAGGCCAAGGTCAAACGAGTCACTCGTGCGCTTGCCAACCTCCGCACTTCGGACTTCCCCGGCGAGGCAGCCTACCAGGGCATCAACTGGAGCCGGCCTGAACACACCTTCACCCTGCAGTTGACCGACGGCGGCCAACGCTCCATTGCGATTTACCCGGTTCCCGACGAGGAAAACCGTTACTTCCTGCGCTACAGCGATTCCACCGGCATGAAGGATACCGTGTTCCGTATCTACAGCGGAGTGGTGAACACCCTGCTGTGGGACGAGACCGACCTGCGTCCGGCAGCGGAGGATGCCTCCTGACATGAACGGGCCGGCTATTCGGGGTTGACGCACCCTGTGAAACACACTATGCCCGGGCTTGCCGCCCGGGTTTTTCTTTTTCCGGATCGATCACACCTGCTGTTTTCAGCCGTCTTGCTGCCTCTGGGCGCCTCCGGAGACTCTTTGGAAAAAGGGAAGGTTTCTTCTTGCGCTTCATACTGAACAAATGTATAATGGGCGCAACCAACGAGCCGGGAGGGGCCGCGTTCGCTCAACAGGCAGCCGTACGCATGAACCCCACATCAGGAGCGGCTACCTCGCGAATGCGAGCGGCCTGACAACAGGCATCACGCCGGGAAGGAGCGGGAACGATGGAACAGCAGGGCAACATGGCTTCGATCAGCCTGGCCACATGGAAAGAGTTCTTCAGGAACACCGTGTCGGTCTTTGATGAAAATGATTCCACGCTGTCGGTCGGGCACGACTCGTGGACGGTCGCGCAACAGGTCGCGCACACCGCCCACACGATCGAATGGTTCACCGACGCTGTCTTTACCGACAAAGGCTGGGACATGGATTTCGAGGGTCAAATCCAGCGTACCGCCGTGGTGACGTCCTACGGTGAAGCCATGCAGTGGTTTGATCGCGCGATGGATGACGCGATTGCGAAATTCGGTTCGCTCAGCGAAGAGCAGTTGATGGAACTGCTGCCGGACAACCCGATCCTCGGACCGGCTCCGAAGATTGCGGTGGTGAACGGTATCGGCGATCATACCGCCCATCATCGCGGTGCCCTCGCGACCTATGCGCGTGCCAACGGCAAAGTGCCGCCGATGCCTTACGGGGGAATGGAATAACCCGAATATTTCATGAATGAAGTAAATATTCTTTTCTAAATACTATATTAACAAAAAGATAGTGTCGCGCTATGTGGTTTTGCTTCGGCACAGAATATTTTCAAGGCGAATTCATCTATTCATTCCCCCTTCGGGCGGTCCCAACTGCGTCATCTGCTTTGTTGCGAAGGATTCGCGGTATGGCACATACAGCTTCATTCTTCGCGCCTCACATCTGACGCCGTTTGAACTCGTGAAATATCCGGGATAAGGTGTTTTCGTCAACTGATGGTTGGAAGCAAGGTGTGAATCGTTCCCCGGCGATGGATTGCCGGGGGACGTTTCATCTCCCCCGCTGTCCTGTACAACGGGCGGCCCTGGTAGTAAAAGGTGCATGCCGGGCGTTGCGTTCCTTTCTTCCGCTCGTTCTGCACGCGTAATCGAGCTTGCATCCGATGCGTCGCTCCGCTGCTGAAAGGCAATCATTCTGCACCTGGTCTTGTTTCTGAGCTGTCCCGGGTGTACCCTT
>WJJA01000327.1 GCA_014729955.1 bacterium | reverse complement strand
GTTTTGCTTCGGCACAGAATGTTTTCAAGGCAAACTCATCTATTCATTCCCCCTTCGGGCGGTCCCAACTGCGTCATCTGCTTTGTTGCGAAGGATTCGCGGTATGGCAATACAGCTTCATTCTTCGCGCCTTACATCTGACGCAGTTTGAACTCGTGAAATATCCGGGTTAGTCTGTACTGCTCCCCTGAACGATCCCGCCTACCCCACCAGCGAGAGGAACACGCCGGCCGCGACCGCGGAACCGATCACACCGGCCACGTTCGGCCCCATCGCCGCCATCAGGGGATTCACCTTCCCGTTCGTCTCGTCAGACACGAATTGCTGCACCACACGAGCGCTCATCGGCACCGCTGAAACGCCGGACGCCCCGATGCAGGGATTGATCCGCCTCTCAGCCGGCAGAAACAGGTTCAGCAGCTTGCCGAAAAGGACACCGCCCGCGGTGGAGAAGACGAACGCTACCGCTCCAAGAATCAGGATCTTGATCGTCGAAACCGTAAGGAACGCTTCCGCTGACATCGTCGCGCCGACCGCAATGCCGAGGAAGATCGTTACAATGTCGACCATCGAACCGCCTGCGGTCTTCGCAAGACGTTTGGTCACACCGGATTCACGGATCAGGTTGCCGAACATGAGCATGCCCATCAACGGCGCGCTGGAGGGCACCGCCAGGATCGCCACCGACCCGGCGATGATCGGAAACAGAATCGTCGCGGTCTGCGAAACCGGCTTGGCCTGCGGCATGTCGATCGCACGTTCGCTCTTCGTGGTGAGAAGACGCATGATCGGCGGCTGAATGATCGGCACCAGGCTCATATAGCTGTACGCTGCGACCGCGATCGGCCCGAGCAGGTGCGGAGCGAGCTTGGCCGCAAGGAAAATCGAGGTCGGACCGTCCGCGCCGCCGATAATCCCGATCGCCGCCGATTCCTGCATGGTAAAGCCCAGCAGGTAGAACGCACCCAGCGCCGCGAAAAAGATCCCCAACTGCGCCGCCGCACCGAGCAGGAATGTGAACGGTCGACTCAACAGCGGTTTGAAATCGGTCAGAACTCCAACCCCGAGAAAGATGACAGGCGGCAGGAATTCCGTCTTGATCCCCGTCGCGTAGATCATCTGCAGCAGACCCTCGTCATACCCCAGCCCCGCGGCCATATGCGCCAGCGGAAGATTGGCGAGGATCGAGCCGAAGCCGATCGGAATCAACAACAGGGGTTCGTAGTTTTTCGTCACCGCCAGCCAGATCAGCACCCCGCCCACGGCAAACATCACCAGGTTGCCGAAGGAAAGATGCGCGAAGCCGGAGGTTTGCAGCAGTTCGCCTAAGGCCTGCACAGCCGGCCTCCTTGTTTTAGCCCGAGTACTTCATGACTGAGGAAAGCGATCTATGGTAAGGACTGGTTTTACAAGAAGATGTTCTCCAATTTGTCACTTCTTCCCGGCGACGGTTTGTACCTTGAAGTAAAAGAGAAAAACTCATTTATGCATTCACCCTTCGGTCGGTCCGAGGCACGTCATCTGCTTTGTTCCGAAGGATTCGCGGTATTGCCATACAGCTTCATCCTTCGCGCCTCGTATCTGACGCACTTTGAACTCGTGAAATTTCCGGGCTAGTTGGGAAGGATCGTCATAATGGGCTTGCCGGCGCCGACATCGTCACCGATCCCGACATGAATCTTCCCAACCTTGCCGGCTGTCGGCGCCTTTACGCTGTGTTGCGCCTTCATCGCTTCCACTTCGGCGACTACCCGGCCTTCGGTCACCTGATCGCCTTCTTTGACATGCAGTTCGATCACCGGCGAATCGCCCTCGAACGGGCTGAAAACATCGGTGCCGTTGGCGGGAGGAACCGTGGCCGTTTGCGCCGGCGGTATCGTGCCCGTGGCAGCCGCCCCCTGCTGTCCGGGCGGTTCGACCGTGACACGAAACACTCGCGATGTGCCGTTCTCTTCAACGACCACATTGCTGGTCACCGGCGCGGTCAGCGCCTGGGCGGCGGTCGGCGCCGGAGCGGGTGCGGGTTTCTCTTCCTTCTTCGGCTCTTCTTTCTTCTTCAGAGGAATATCCACCCTCGCCTTGCCCTGCAGGAAGCGAATGCCCTGGTTCAGTTCCATCTTCTTACCTGGGACGATCGCTGCGGCCACCAGGAAGATCGACTTTTCATCGGTCGGCAGATTCCGTTCTTCCAATGCCTGCTTCGCCGGTCCGAGAGAATCGGGGGAAACCTCCAACGGGTCGCCGTCGAACGGTTCCAGCCCGAGCTGCTCGGATGCAATCTTCACCACCTCCGGATCGGATTCCAGCGGTGTCTTACCGAAATAGCCGAGCACCGACTTGCCGTACCCGGCGTCGATTTTCTCCCAACGGCCGTAGAGCACGTTGTTGAACGCCTGCAGCCAGTACTGCTGCGATCCCGGGGTCACCGAGGTCCAGGCGCCGCCGGCTTTCACCACCACCGGGAACTCCGCCAGCACATCGCTGTAACGGTCCAAGATGCCTGCTTTGACCATCATGTGCACATTCGGCCCGATCGCGCCGCCCGGCATCGGGAAGCCGACCACACGAGCGTCCGCGCTGGTCACCACGGGATTGAATTCATATTCTCTCAAGCCGTCGTTCAACATGTTCTCGATCTCGAGCATCGCGTCGGCGTCCACGTCCAGCTTGTAGCCGGTATGCTTCAGCGCATGCGCCATCGAACGCACATCGGGCTGCACCGTGCCGCTCGCCAGCGGGCGAATCGAAAGGTCCACACCATCCGCGCCACCCTCGATCGCCGCCATGTAGCACGCCACGCCCGTGGAGGCGGTGTCGTGAGTATGATGCCACAATGGCACTTCCGGCGGAAGAATCTTACGGATGCCCCTGGCGGTTTCGTACACCACCTTCGGCGTCGTTGTGCCGGACGCATCCTTCAGGCAAAGACTGTCGAAATGCACACCGCTGTCGATGATCTTCTTCGCGATGCTGATGTAGAATTCGGGAGTGTGCGCCTTGTCGGAGTAGAAAGGCAGCCCCATCAACGCCACGCAGACCTGGTGGTGCATACCGGCATCCACAATCGGCTGCCCGGTCTTCGCGAGCAGGTCAACGTCGTTCATGAAGTCGAAGTTACGGTCCCAGGTGGTACCGTACTCCGCATGAAGCTTGGCCTGCAGTTTCAGCGCGTCGATGTTCTGCGTCGTCAATGTCACACCGGAGATGGAACGGGTCAGGATCTGCAGATCGACATCCCTGCCGACCACATCCCGCATCTTTTTCATGGTGAGGAAAGGATCTTCATTGAGGTAGAAATACGGCGCCTGGTAACGTGCACCGCCGCCGAACTCAAAGTGGCGTACCCCGGTCCCGGCGGTCGCCTCCATCGCCGGCAGCACATCCTCCACACGCACCTTGCCGCCGAACATACTCTGGAATCCGTCACGGAACGCCGTGATCATCACACGAATGGTTTTTTCCGTCTCAGTGAAAATCATGATCACCTCATGCATTGCGGGGCCTGTACCCGCGGCTCGTTAAACCTGTGCAGACGACTGCAGACCGTTGTTTTACTTGACTTCTTCAATCCTGGTAACACGACCGGAAGGATAGACACGCTGTACGGCGGCCGAAATCGCGGCGATGCGAGCGCTGTCCCTCTGAACCGCCCCCTGTACCGCCTGCACGGTCTTCTTCATCTCTTTCGGTTTCGCCTTGAACAGACGAGTGATCGCTTCCATCACCGCCGCCAACAATCCCAAAAGCACGAAAACCGCGACAAACGCGGTCAGGCAAATGATCAGTAGACTTACGTCGGCCACAACTCCTCCCACTCAGCACAAGCATCGTTCCGGCACGGATGAAGGATGAAGGTACATCCTGCGATTACGGGTTTCAACTAAACGTGCACGCCGGGAGCCATTTTGAAAACATCAATCGTGAATGTTGCAACCAGAGAAACAGTAGAACACCCATTTAAACCCTGCTGCATTCGTATCAGGATGGTATTATATCGAACGTTCAATTAATTAGTACATAAAAGCATTTCCATATTGTAAAATTATGTATTGTTTAATATGGGCATATTCTAATATTGGAGCTTCTCGGGCAGTTTTTGGAATATGCTTATTATTGTTTGTCCCTGCCGGCACTCCTGTTCATGCGCAAGCATGCTCCCGAAGACGTGCGAACTGTTAGAGCACTGTCAAATAGTACTTGCAGTGCAGATCGGCACCATCTATCTTGAATTTTGTTCTTGAGAAAAGCGAAAAAGGGTGGCGGCAAGGGGTGTTGTGATTCAAGCTACCCTGCCTTTAGCGGGGCAAGCTTATCCTGTCTTCCCTCACTCGTAGGTGACAACATTCACACACACATACATTACAAAGTCTGGAGGCTTCAGCCATGTTAGAGCTTGGGACGGGCGTTGATATTCTATTGGAAGTCGGCGGGGTGAAAACCATTGAAGAAGCGAAACAGGTTTTTCGTGATAAGCTTGACTCCGAGAATCTTGCCAAGCTTGAAAAGATCCAAACCGAAGACGCTCTATTGAAGATCGCCAATGCGATACAATTATGCCGACCTGATGCTGTCATGGTCTCGACCGGTTCGCCCGAAGACATGGCGGCGATCCGTCGTATCAGCATTGAAAAGGGCGAGGAGAAACCCCTGAAGATGAAGGATCATACGATCCACTATGATTTGCCCGAAGAGCAGGGACGTATCGTCGATCGAACGTTCTATATTGTGAACGAAGGCGAAGAGACCAGCGCCCTCGCGAAGAAGATTGCTCGCAATGACGCCATGCAGTATGTGAAGGAAAACATGGTCGGTATCATGGAAGGCATGACCATGTATATCGGCTTCTTCAGCCGCGGTCCTGCCGGCGCCAAGCTTGCGCTTCCCGCGCTTGAAATCTCATCCTCAACCTACGTTATGCACAGCGGCGACATTCTGTACCGTCACTGCTATGAAACCTTTGACGAGCAGGTGAAACGGTCCAAATTCTTCCTCACCAACGTGCACAGCCAGGGTCCCAACCGCCCCGAAGATCTTCCGAATGCACGTGTTTTCATGGATCGTTCTCATCTGACCACCTTCAGCACTTTCTGCACCTATGCCGGCAATACCCTGCTGCTGAAGAAGGGCAACCACCGTTTCGCGGTCGATTTGGCAACCTATTTCGGACGAAATGAAGAGCTGTCCGAGCACATGTTCATTACCGGTATGAAGGACGAAACCGATCGAATCACCTGGTTTGCGGGCGCGGCTCCGTCCGGTTGCGGAAAAACCACCACTGCCATGGCGGGATCAGATTTTGTCGGCGACGACCTCGCGCAGATGTGGGTGGCCGATGACGGCACGATGCGGGCTATCAATCCCGAACAGGGCATCTTCGGTATTGT
>WJJA01000326.1 GCA_014729955.1 bacterium | reverse complement strand
CGAAATATGCGGGTGTAACTCCTGTGCGTGAGCCGGACGGCGAGATCATGATCTGGTACCCCGGTCAGCGCTCTACCGGTTCGAGCACAGCTCAGATCAGCTGGTATGAATTCGATCCCGATGCCTTGACGTTCACGGAAAAGCATTACGCATCCACGGGCTTCCCCGGTGTGATTTCCCAACCGATCCCCATGAACATGGACACGGACAGCGCCGTTGAACTCTACATGCCCTATACCATCGGCAGCCTGTTGCAGAACGTCTTCTACAATCCGGGTTCAGGCACGGTGAACATGGGCCTGTATGCAAGCGGAGTGGCCAACAATGATCGGATCGATTCCCATCCCTTCGCCGAAGATGTTGATGCGGACGGCGACATTGATTTTGGTCTTCTCATCTATGACTCTGCGGGGAATACCGAACTGCGAGTCTGGGACTACTATTCCAGCGATGTCGATGTCGACCCGAAAAACCTTCTCTACCGACAGTTTATGGGCGAAGTCGCACACAACCCCTCTTTCATGGATATTTACGGTGGAAGCTCAGTGGGCTTTTACGGTCACAGTGTCAGCTGGAATGGTATCATTGTGATCGACGATGATCTCACGGTAGAATCGCTTGATGATATCACGATTCAACCGGGTACTGTCATCCTGGTCGCACCGAACGTCGAGATCATTGTCGAAGGCGAGTTGATTGCCGAAGGTAAGGCGACCAATCCCATTCAGTTTATGTGTTGGGATCCGACTGAAACCTGGGAAGGTATCCGTTCGAGCGGGACACTGACCCTGGATTACGTGGAGCTGGACGATCTGGACAATGAGGATGCGATTGAGCTGACCAACGGCACAGCCAATGTTGCCAACATGACCTTGTCAGACCACCGCTACTCATTCTACCTCTACGAATCCGGCACTGCCGATACGCTGGACTTGAATATCGATGAAGTCAATGTGAATGGGTCTGAAACCGCGCTTTATTGTTCTCACCGACTCGCCCGGATTGACGTGCGAGACAGTCGATTCCGGAAAAACGATGAGTGGGCGGTCGAAGCGACTGCCGGCCTGGAGCATTCCTACGCAAGAACCGAAATCGACAACAACGGGTACGGCGCACTGAACGGCAGCAGCATTGAAGTCCTGTTTGACAGTTGTGAGTTGTACGAAAACGGGACAGTGGATGACTACCCGACCATTCAAGTGGTAGACTGCGATCTTACCATGGAACGCACCTACGTCGACAAGAATGAAGGACGCGGGATATACGCCGGCGGGTCTTCCACTCTGGACATGAACCGGAACGGCAGCGGAAATGGCGGCAACCGTCTCAGCAATAACGGTCCGAGTTCGGTATCGCCGAACAATCACGAAATGTCCGTGGTGAGCACTGTTACCGTGCTGCTGGATGAAGGCAACAACGACATCTACGACGATAACGACGACTTCTGTGTGTATGCTCCCAGCCATACGACCATTGTGGCAGAAAATAACTACTGGGGTAACGATCCGCCCCTGCGCAACAGCTTCTCGCCCGTCGGTGTAGTGGATTACGATCCCTACAGCAGCACCCCTTATACCAGCTCCATGGAAGCCGAACAGTTGGCGATCGAACGGCTGGTCCGTGCACGCAGCCTGCGTGCAGATGGGCAGTCGAAGGCAGCCTGGAACACCTTGAACGAGATTCTGGAGCTGTTCCCGGCGACAAGCGTGGTGCCTGCGGCGTTTAACCAGATGGTGATGCTTTCCGGTGATTTGAACATCAAGGAAGCGCAAATGTGGAAAATTGCAGAGCCCTTCCTGGCGACGGATATGGACGGCATCACGCGCCTGCAGATGACACGTCATCTCGTGCAGTACCATGCCTTGCAAGGTGATTACGAAGCTGCCCTCAACATGCTTGACGAGAATGAAGAACTTTACGTCGTGCAGAATGAATCGGCTCTGCTGTCACATGACCGCAACCGTATTGAGATCCTTCGGTTCACAAGCGGAAACAGAAGGACAGCCGGTGACTTCGGGGCACTCGTGCAAGAACGCCATCTGGCGTTGGCTGCACTGGACGGCATGAAAACGCCCGATGGAGAGGGTGACGCAGAAGCCGCGTTGCCGACGGAATTCGCCGTTGTCGCCTATCCCAACCCGTTCAACCCGACGACGACCCTTGAAGTGGCCCTGCCGGAAGCAAACAATGTAACCCTGAAGGTGTTCAACGTAATGGGACGTGAAATGCTGAGCCTGAAACGCAACGACTTGCAGGCCGGCTATCACACCTTCAGCGTTGACGGCAGCATGTGGGCGACCGGCTTGTATTTCGTTCGCGCACAAGCCGGCAATCATGTTCTGACACAGCGTATTCTGCTGATGAAATAAGGGAAACTCTGTGAGGTTTTTTTCGGGCCGAGGGGCAAATGCCCTTCGGTCTTTTTTGTTCTGTTGGAAGCGCAGGGTCCGCGCTGGATCGTATTGCTCGGAGTTGCTGAAACACCGGAGCCCTAGCCCGGCTATTTCATGAATGAGGAAGGCGATCTAAGGTAAGGGCTGGTTTTACAAGACGATGTTCCCCAATTTGTCACTTCTTCCCGGCAATGGATTGTACCTTGAAGCAAAAGTGGAAAACTTATCTATTCATTCCCCCTTCGGGCGGTCCCAACTGCGTCATCAGCTTTGTTGCGAAGGATTCGCGGTATTGCCATACAGCTTCATCCTTCGCGCCTCGCATCTGACGCACTTTGAACTCGTGAAATATGCGGGCCGGGTCAAGAGAACACACTCACCTGCAATGATCAGGGGATCGATCGATATGTCTCTCCCCCGACTCGTCCACTGGATGTGAGAGGAGGTCTCAGCGGTCTCGGTACGATTTTCGTTGCCTCCATTTTGTGAAATATCGTACATTCTTGCTAATTGTCTGTTAGCCCCCGCCGGGGCAATCAACACCCTGAAAAAGCTATCGTTTTGACTGGTGTGTGTGGACTTCGACCAACAGCCCACAGGAGAATCGCCGGCCAATGCCTGTAGAATCGCGTTTCAGACCGTCCAACAAGGTTTCGCGGGAGCGTCATTACCGGGAACTGCTGCGTCACACCCTTCTGCGTTTCGGGTTGCTGTACTATCTCCCTCTTCTTCTGCTGGCTGCGTTTTTCCACCTGCAGACCATTCGCCTGCTGCATGACAGCAGGGACCGTCATCTCAGCGCGTTGGCCGAACAGCAGGCGGCGACCCTCGATCTCTTCTTGAGCGAGCGGCTGATCAACCTGTCGAACGCGATTAACGCACCGGACTACCCCGACCGTCCTGACAATACGTTCCTGTCGCAGCGCCTGCAGCGGTTGCAGAAAACATCGAACACGTTCGTGGACCTCGGGCTGCTGGACGCCGAAGGGAATCTTTTCGCGTACACCGGACCTTTTCCCCACCTGGAGGAACGGAACTATGCGCGTGAAGAGTGG
>WJJA01000325.1 GCA_014729955.1 bacterium | reverse complement strand
ACTGGGTGAAGCCGTGCGAGGGATGAGCGGCAGCGGAAAAGAGGCGATACGCGGGTTTCATGACACGCTTGTCCTGACCATCAGGAACGGTTCCTTTGGTGCATCCGCCCTCGCGAACGAAGCGCCGGAACAAATACAGCAGATCGCCGCGGAACAGGGCCTCGATCTCGCTCCATGCTGGAAGAAGCGGGCGCGCATGTGGAAGAACACTGGAACCGGTATGGGACCGCACCGCCCCCGCCGTTCAGGTAGAATGCAATGGCGGGACCGGATGCACGAGCCATTGGCGGGGTTCGTGACACGGGATATGGAATCGTGTACCGGGTAGTTTTCCCGCTCCTCATTACCGACTTTTCGGTTGTCTCCCCGGGGGTTGATTATCCTCTTCCTGATCCTCTTCCGCTTTCGGATTGCGAACAACCAGCACCGGGACCGGTGACTTGCGGATCAACTTTTCGGTGGTGCTGCCCAGCAGGAAGCGCTCGATCGGGCTCCAGCCCTTGTTCGCGACCACAATCAGGTCGGCTTCGAAAGACTGGATCACACGTATGATTTCCTGGTGGGTCACACCGCTTGTGAGGAAGAACTCGTACCGGTCCGGCAACAGGTCTTCGGCGAAACGTTTCAAGGCGGCACGGCTGCGAAACTCGGTCTGGGTATCCATCTGCATCGGCGCGGTATGCCCGGTCATCAGCGCTTCGTGGTTCAATACCGGTTCGATTACATGCACAAAGGCAATGTCCGCCTCGAAACGACGCGCGATCTCCATGCTGGTTTTCATGGAGAAACGGCAGGCTTCGCTGAAGTCCATCGGAATCAGGATACGCTTGTAGACCCCCTGGTTGAGCAGGAATCGGTCTTCGCCCCGGCCCACGGTCAAGACCGGAACCTTTGCGCCGTGCACGACCTTCTCCGCGGTGCTGCCGAGCAGGAAATGTGCGATCTGACCGCGGCCGTGCGTGCCGATCACGATCATATCGACATCATATGCATCGGCGAAACTGAGGATGCCGTGCGCCGGCGAGGTATCGCGTACGACCTGCTCCTCCAGCTCGATCTTGCCGGACACCACCGGTGCATCGGCGTCGTCCATACGCTTGTCACCCTGCTCGCGCAGGTAGGCAAACAATTCATCCAGCGGCGGGAACTCTTTGTTCGGGTTATGGGGATCGGCGCCGTGCGGGGTTTCAACGAACAGCATCGTCAGTTTCGCGTTGAAGCGATGCGCCAGCACCACCGCCTGGTCCAGCGCACGGGCCGAAGTTTCCGAGAAATCGGTCGGATACAGGATGTGGGATACCTTCATCAAATCCTCCGAATTTGGTGATTGGATGCAAAGTATAAGAACGAAGAGCGATTCAGCAACAGGGGAACGAAAGGCTTGCGTTTTTTGCCCCGGAGGTGTACTGTACTTCTGCTTTGCCCTGGTCCTCATACCACGGTCGGGGACGACTGACCAACCGCGAGTCTTGCGATGAATGAAATCCTGTTTCTGCTCTGGTCGGTGGTGGTGATCGGCGCCGTGCTTGCGGCTTTCCGTTTCGGGAAGCCTGCCCTGTACGGCCTGCTCGCCATGTACATCGTGCTCGCCAACACCTTTGTGGCCAAGCAGATTACCCTGTTCGGACTGGCGGCCACCGGCGGTAACGCCCTGTACGGCGCGGTATTTCTGATCACCGACCTGATCAGCGAATACTGGGGGAAACGTCAGGCGGCGCGCGCGGTGCTGTTCGGGTTCCTGGCATCGGTCGGTTTCCTCCTTGCGAGCCGGGCGTTTTTGCTGTTCGTGCCGTCCGGGGATGATTTTGTGCATCCGGCGATGGCGACCCTGTTCTCCCTAACCCCGCGCATTGTGTTCGCATCGCTCGCCGCGTATGCCCTCAGCCAGAGCTTCGATGTCTGGTTCTTCCATTACTGGAAGGTGCGTACGGAAGGAAAAAAGCTATGGCTTCGCAACAATCTTTCCACCGCCGCCGCCCAGGCGATCGATTCGGTGGTTTTCAGCACGGTCGCCTTCTTCGGGATCTTTCCCACGGGAGTGGTTTTGCAGATCGCTCTCACCACCTACCTGCTCAAACTGATCGTGGCGGCATTGGATACACCCTTCATCTATTTGAGTCGTCGCTTCAAACCGGGGGAGCTGAAAAGTGTTGCATAAGAAGCATCAATGCATGCGAGTCGCGAATGCACCGATGACAACAATCTGAATTTGGGATATTTTGCGTTGAGTAACACAGCAAGAATTCAGTGGAAACTGTTTCCAGTATCACGTTTTGGGGGTTTGCAAGGTCAAGGACAGTGTTGCAAGGGGGGCCACCAAGTGTTGTCGTTATTTTCGTCCATCCGACCTGAAATCCCGCGAGTTCATTGGCGTATGACGTGTGGACAACCGTACATTGTTTCATGCTGCAACGGTGTTGAACCGATGAAGCTTTCGATCCGTTTGATCGGAGCGCGTTCGCTGCCTCACCATGCGGGTGATAGATATGACTGAATCGCCGGACCCTCTTCAAGGGGATCCGTCAGGGGCTTTTCTACCGGAAAGTCATGATCCATTTGAACAGCTACAGGTGAAATCATGTTGGGACGACCCCGTCAGTTTGACGAACAGGAAGTGCTTGAACGTGCGATGGACATGTTCTGGTCGAAAGGATACGAAGCGACGTCGACACGTGAGTTGGCCCTGGCGATGGAGATCAGTCAGCAAAGCCTCTATAACACCTTTGGGAACAAGCACCAGCTTTACCTGCGGACGCTCGACCATTACCAGGAAACGTTTTCCGATCCGTTTCAAAGCAAGTTGGTGAACAACGGCGCCTCCATTGAGACCTTACGCGAGTTCATGTATGCTCTTGCAAAGGACTATGGCAGCGCAGAAGAGCGCAGATCCTGCTTTATGGCCAACAGTACCATGGAGCTCGGTGCGAGGGACCAGGATGTGCAGGAACGCATCAAGCACCATCTTACTCTGCTTGAGGAACGTATCGATATGTTGCTGCAGCAGGAGAGAGAGCGCGGCCGTCTGCATTCCCGACGTTCTACACGTGAACTGGCGCGTTTTCTCAGCGGTGTGATCCAGGGGCTTCATATCTTCAACAAAGCCGGTTATTCAGTGGATATGATGAGGCAGCATATCGACGTCGCCCTCGATGTCGTCATCTGCTCCGGACCATAAATTCCGCTTGCAGCCAACCTGCGAGTTACGGCACGCCTGCCCTATTCCTTGTGGGCAGGTGTTGATGATTGGGCCGGACGCGGGGTTGATGCTTCCTGTTTCGACCGCTCGAGCCTTGAATCGCCGAATTTGGAGTTTACCCTCTACTCCCCGTGTTGTACATTTTGCCTGAAATCGTTCAACCAGGGAGATCTCATGGCTTGGCTTCGCAACCTGTCCCTCCTGCTGTCGTTAAGTCTTTTGGTTCCTGTCGTCCTGTTTGCACAGGACGGTGAAGATCAACCCGACACCAATCCCTACGGATGGGAACTCCAGGGCTCTTTCAACCTGGGGGTGAACCAGAACGCCGTGAGCGACAATTGGGCGGGCGATGAAATCGGCTCGGCCGCGTGGCTTTCGAGCTTCAACCTGATCGCGGAAAAGCAGATCAACGAACGTTTGAACAACCGTTCGACTTTACGGCTGGAGTTCGGCCAGACCCACCAGGTGAACAGGGAAACGGACACCTATGAAGAGCCGGTCAAGTCCGCGGACAAGATCGACCTGGAAAGTGTGCTTTCCTTCACCTTCGGCTGGGCGGTGAACCCGTATGCATCCCTGCGCATCCAGAGCCAGTTTGCCGACCATCGCGGTGACACCGACGACGTCTATTACTACAATCCGACCACCTACACCGAGTCCGTCGGTGTGGGTCGAAAGCTGATCGCCCGGGAAAAGCAGGAGTGGCTGGCACGTATCGGTTTTGCGACACGGCAGACTGTGGACCGGAACTATTACGACGAAGTCGAGGATACACGTGTCAGCGAAGTGATTTCCGACGCCGGTTTCGAGCTGGTGAGCGAATTGAACACACCGGTTACCAGCGATCGGATCATGCTTACCGCCAAGCTCACCTTGTACCAGGCGATCCACAACTCGCTGGCCGACGAATTGGAAGGACTGCCGGAAGAAGACGACTGGCAAGCGACCGATGTGGACCTGGAAACCATCTTCACCGGCAGCATCACCGAGCTGATCAAGGTGAACCTGCAGATGCGCCTGCTGTACGATAAAGAGGTGGACAAAGCCGGGCGTTTCAAGGAATCGCTATCCATCGGCGTCGCTTATACCTTTGCGAATCCTTAGCCCGAATATTTCATGAATGATGAAAGCGAGCTATGGTAAGGACTGGTTTTACAGGAAGATGTTCCCCAATTTGCCACTTCCTCCCGGCGACGGTTTGTGCCCAGACGTAAAAGAGAAAAACCCATTT
>WJJA01000324.1 GCA_014729955.1 bacterium | reverse complement strand
TTTGAAGCGGCTCATACCCTCTCCATTTCTTTTTCCCTGGCTTTGAGCGCGGCATCAAAGACATCGATGACGGTGTCGATCTCTTCTTTTGTGATCGTCAGGGGCGGCAGGAAACGAACCACCGAATCCTTGGTGCAGTTCGCCAGTACCCCTCGCTTCATCATATCCGCCACCAGTTCCTTGCAACCGAAGTCGAGCTGAATACCGATCATCAGTCCCAGGCCTCTGATCTCCTTGATCGAAGGATGTTTGCGTGCCAGGTCCAGCAGCTCGCTTCTCATATGCTCGCCGAGCACCTGCGCACGTTCCGCAAGTTCTTCTTCTTCCACTACCTGTAGCACCGCATCGGCCGCGGCACAAACGAGGGGATTGCCGCCAAAGGTAGTGCCGTGGTCGCCGAATTCAAACGCCGATGCGACCTCGTCTCTCGCCAGTACCGCCCCGATCGGCAGGCCGCCCCCAAGCGCTTTCGCGGTGGTGAGGATATCCGGCCTGATGCCGGCGTGCATATAGGCGTAGAGTTTGCCGGTACGCCCCACGCCGCACTGTATCTCGTCCAGGATCAGCAGGGTGTCGGTCTCGTCGCAGAGGGTGCGGATTTCACGCAGAAAGTCCAGGCTCACCGGGCGGACTCCGCCCTCCCCCTGTACCGGTTCAATCAACACGGCGGCTGTCTGTTCGCCGACTACACGATGGAAGGCGTCGATGTCTTCGAACGGAAGCTGCTCAAATCCCGGCAGCAGTTGTTCGAACGGTGCTTTCTGTTCATCGCTGTGCGTGGAAAGCGACCCCATGCTGCGGCCGTGGAAGCAGCCTTCCATAGACAGTATAGTCGCACCCTTGTTGTCCTTCTTGCCGGCATAACGTCGCGCCAGCTTGAGCGCGCCTTCTACCGCTTCCGTACCGCTGTTGGTAAAGAAGACCCGTTCGAGGCCTGCTGCTTCCGTCAGGCGTTTCGCCAGGCGAGATTGCGGTTCGAGGTAATATAGATTGGACGCGTGAATCAGCTTTCCGGCCTGTTCCCGGATGGCCGCCACGACTTTCGGATGGCAGTGACCGAGACTGTTCACGGCAATGCCGGCCAGGGCGTCGATGTATTCACGACCTTCACTGTCACGGACTCGCGCGCCATCGCCTTCCACGAGAGTGATCGGGTATCGTTTGTAGAGTTGAAAATGATGGCTCTGTTCAAGGCTTTGCGCGGACATGGTCTTCTCTCTTCGTTTTCTGCGGATCATGCATGGTCCCGGATTGTTGTCCCCGTTTCACGATCTGTCAACAGGATCTCAAGGGCGGAACGCGGTGTCATACCGTTCACGATATGTGCTTCGCCGACACCGCCGTCAAGGGCGATCAGCATTGATTCCACCTTCGGAATCATGCCGCCCCGGATGATGCGCCCGATCTCTTTGCGCGCGCCGTATGACGAAAAGGCGGAAATGAGCGTTTCAGGATCGTCCTTGTCAATGCAGATACCGTCCACGTCAGTCAATACAACGTAGGCTTCCGCGTCGAGCGCCGCAGCCATGTGCCCGGCGAACATGTCGGCGTTGATGTTGTAGTCCTCGAGGTCTTCGCCCACGCCGATCGGGGCGATCACCGGGATGTAGTCCTTCTCCAGGAGGGCATCCACCAGGTCGGTGTTGACCTCTTTGACGTCGCCGACCATGCCGAGGTCGGAACGGCGGATGGTTTCTCCCTCCTTGACCTTGTGGATGCGTTTCTTGGCGACCACGAGGCTGCCGTCCTTACCCGAAATGCCCACAGATTTGTAACCGTTGAAGCCGATCAGTTTCACGATTTCGCTGTTGACACGACCGCTCAGGGCCATCTCGACGTACCCCATGGTGCTGCGGTCGGTTTTGCGGTGCCCGCCGATGAAACGGGATTTCAGACCGACTTTCCCCAGCAGCTCGCTGATGACAGGCCCGCCGCCGTGCACGACCACAACGTCAATACCAAGGCTTTTCAAGGTACAGATGTCCGAGATCACGTTCTGCTTGGCGGCGTCGTCCACCATTGCATTGCCGCCGTACTTGATGAGAACGGTTTTGCCCTTAAGCTGCCTGACCCGGTCGGAAAGAATCGGCAGCTCTTCCAGGGCGGACGGTTGCTTCGGCTCTTCTTTCTTGTGACCGTCCAGTATCCACTCAGCGACTTCCGGGTGTTGATCGCGCAGTTCGTCCGCAAGTGCGGCACGCTGTGTGTCCGCGGCTTCGGGATCAGTCGTTCTCAGAATGTCGCGAAGCTGTGCTGTGACACGTTTCTGCTTCGCCGGCTCTAGTTTTTCAATCGGATGGGACATGGGGTGTTTGTTTCATCCGCTTCTTGGCTGCCGTATCGCTGTCGCCCCTGCTACCCGCATGCAGATTGGTCCAATCGCGGCCATTCGATACAGCATTCGAAACGGATGCCTGTTGTTCAAGAGAAACATTATGTTGAAGATCAACGATGTTTCAGCTAAGGTGAGGATGAAAAATGAAATGATTCTATCGTTTGAAAAATATTTTTGTGCGCATGAACAATCAAGCGGAATGATGCGCTAAAAATGGGATCGGAGTTGAGATTTCTGCACGAATACACCGGTTGGCAAAACAATGCGGTGCCGCCGGATTGGCGACACCGCAATACTCATGCGATTGAAGACGCAGGCTGCCGATCAGGCCGGTGCCCGCAACATGGTCTGCAAATCATCCTCGACCTCGCCGATAGGCTGCAAACCGAACGTTTCGTTCAGCACCTTGCCGATCGCGGGGGTAACAAACGCCGGCAGGGTCGGTCCGAGACGGATGTTGGTCATGCCAAGATGCAGCAGGGTCAGCAGAATACAGACAGCCTTCTGTTCGTACCAGGACAGCACCAGCGACAACGGCAACTCGTTGACATCGACACCGAACGCTTCGGAAAGGGCACCCGCTACTTTGATCGCAGAATACGCGTCATTGCATTGGCCCATGTCGAGCATGCGCGGCAGGCCGGCTACCTCACCGAAATCCATTTTGTTGAAGCGGAACTTCCCGCAGGCGAGAGTCATGATGACCGTATCGTCCGGGGTCGCTTCAGCCATTTCCGTGTAGTAGTTGCGCCCGGACTTGGCGCCGTCACAACCGCCGATGAGGAAGAAGTGCCGAATGTCGCCGCTCTTCACCGCTTCGACGACCTTGTCCGCCACTCCCATGACAGCATTGTGACCGAATCCGGTCATCGTGTACGCAGGCTCAGCATCTTCCTCGAATCCCCCGGCCTCGAGAGCGGCCTCGATTACCGGGTTGAAATTGCCGTCATTGATATGCTCCACATCCGGCCACTGCACCAGTCCGCTGGTGAAGATTCGCCCCTTGTAACTGTTCTTCGGCTTCTGGATGCAATTCGTGGTCATCAGAATCGCACCCGGGAACGCATCGAATTCCTTGCGCTGATCCTGCCAGGCACCGCCGTAGTTTCCGACAAGGTGCGGGTACTTCTTCAGCTCCGGGTAGGCGAGCGCCGGCAGCATTTCGCCGTGCGTGTACACATTGACACCCTTGCCTTCAGTCTGCTCGAGCAGCAGCTTCAGGTCTTTCAGATCGTGGCCGGACACGAGAATTGCCTTGCCTTTCACCGGTGTGACACGGATTTTCGTCGGCTCCGGATGGCCGTAGGCGCCCGTGTTCGCCTCGTCCAGCATCTCCATCACTCGCAGGTTCTTTTCGCCGACACGAAGCACGAACGCGGTGAGGTCATTGATGTCGGTCGGTTTGTTCGCCAGGTAGGTGAGAGCTTCATGGAAGAAGGCATAGATCGCATCGTCTTCCACTCCCAGAACCATTGCATGATCAGCATAAGCCGCCATACCCTTGAGGCCGTAGAGCGCAAGCTCCTGCAATCCGACGACATCCTCACCAAGCTCCTCTCGGCGATTGAGCAGGTTGATCGCTTCGCCCTGCCGTACGAGATCGTCGATCTCCTTTGCCGGCTGATAAGAAGAGGGACCGTTGAATGCGGGTTTCGGATTGTTCAGCTTCTCAGCGGCATCCTCCAACCGCGCTTTCAGAGATTCCCTTATCGCGACACCTTTCTGCACCAGCGGCGCGATGGTTTCCTGGTCGAAATTGACGTTGGTGACTGTCGTGAAAAGCCCCTCGAGGATATAGACATCGGCGTCGTGATCGACGATGCCGTATTGGCGCGCCTTGTGGGCAATTTGCGACAGGCCTTTGCAGACGTGTACGACCAGGTCCTGCAATACGGCGGTTTCCGGGTCTTTGCCGCATACGCCGAAACTTGTGCAACCGGTCTGCTTGGCGGTCTGTTCGCATTGGAAACAAAACATACTGCTCATGAAACCGTCCTTTCTTTGTTCTCATCATGGTAAACTTTTCACATGCTACAATACAGGAAGTGACGGGAATAATTTTTTGCGCAGAGCAAAGAAGACCGAGATACGAGATGCCCCGGGATGGCACGTTATCCCATGCAGGTGTGGAGTATAAACGGGAAAACCCGGGATGAGGTCAATTTGGCGGGTGCCTGCTCACAAATGGGTGTTACACCGGACACGCTGGTATGACACTTCAGCAATGAAGAGAAATGCAGCAGTGCGTCTTTAACGCGATCGCAACGGTCTATCCCGAATATTTCACGAGTTCAAACTGCGTCAGATGTGAGGCGCGAAGAATGAAGCTGTATTGCCATACCGCGAATCCTTCGCAACAAAGCAGATGACGCAGTTGGGACCGCCCGAAGGGGGAATGAATAGATGAATTCGCC
>WJJA01000323.1 GCA_014729955.1 bacterium | reverse complement strand
CGCAGTTGGGACCGCCCGAAGGGGGAATGAATAGATGAATTCGCCTTGAAAACATCCTGTACCGAAGCAAAACCATATAGCGCGACACTATCTTTTTGTTAATATAGTATTTAGAAAAGAATATTTTCTTCATTCATGAAATATTCGGGCTAAGCGTCGTGTGACCTTACGGTCCTTTCCCCCGCCGTCTCCAATAAATCCGGACCAAGGCCCGGACCACCCTGTCAGATCTGACGGGACCGTATCAGCACGTCCGGAATGAACACCGTCAGGTAACGTAATACCCCCGCCCGGTAATCTTGCCCACCATGCCCGCTTCGATCCTCAGCACAATATCGGGGCAGACCCGGTATCGTTCTTCGCCGTAGAGTGCCTGCAGGGAAGCAAGGACCGCCTCGATCACATCCAATCCGACCGTGTCGGCGATGCGGAAAGGTCCGGCGGGCATGGCGAAGCCGTGCCGCGCGACACGATCGGCGGCCGCCGGGGACGACACAATGCCCTCACGATACAGGAAGGCCGTCGCATTGACCAGCATTGCGAGCAGACGGGGTATGACCGCGCCGGGCTCGTCCGGCACGTCGTACGGCTGCAAACCCAGGGCGGCGGCAACGGCGGCGGCACGGTCCAGATCCTCTGACGGGCCGGAGGCCGGCTGGGACAGTTCCACGACCGGTGCGTCCCACAACGGAGGCAGGCCGCTGAATCCGACCGCTGAAAGATCCTGCGGCAAGACCCCGACCGGGATGGACGCGGGCGAGGTGAGAGTGTGCACCCACATCTGCCCGCCCTCCGCAAGAACGCCGGAAAGCAGTTCCACCAGGTATTGCCGGATTTCATGGGTGCCAAGCTGGCACTCGAGGATCAGATCGAAGGGTCCCTCGCCGGCGAGCTCGGACATCGTGTCTTCGTTGATTTCACCCAGCTCGTAGATCTGCCGGTCGTGAATCCGCACACTGCCTTCCGTGCATTCCGTCAAACGCTGTTTCCAACCCTGCACGAGCTGCGGGGTACCGCAAAGAAGGATGCGCTCAGGGCGGTCGACGGGACCTGCCTGCAACGGTTTCGGAGCCTGGTTCAGGGCGGCCCAGACTCGTGAGTTGCCGCGCAAGGGATACGGTTCGTTGGTCGGACGGAACCGGACGTCGCCGTACGTCCCCTGTGCGAGGCTGTCCGTGATTTCCGCACGCAGGCCCGGGTTCAGTCCATGCAGCTGAGACAGCACTCCAAGCTTGGAATTCAGCATGGTCCGTGAGAGATGATCGACCAGGGAAGGATCAACCCCCACTTCCTTCACCAGGCGCCAGGCTTCGGTTTCGACCGGGACACGGATGCGTTCGCGTGCCCGTCCGGGAGCGCGGTAGTTCAAGGTGGTGATGAACATGCCGGTACTTCCGAGCCACGCTGCCGCCTTGTCCAGGCGCCGGGGGTCTGTCCCCGGCAGGGCACAGAGCTCGAGCGCTTCATCGACCACCATGCTCGGATGAAACCGTACTTCGACCAATCCGGCGGAGGAAAGCCGATAATACCCGTCCATGTTATCCCATTGTTCCTCGGACTGGGAATGCAGAAGGAACCATTCCGCTTGTAGAAAACGTTGGTCGAACAGCTTATCAAGCGGATCTTCCGGCAGTGGGTCTTCAAATTCATCAAGGAAGGAATCGTCCGCAAATCCGGCTTCGTCCGCGAAGAGATCGAGGGTTATTTCATCGACCAATGCGACAAACCGTTTCGGCAGTCTGTCATCCGGGCCGACAAAGGTGAACAGAGAGGGGAATTCCTGAAAGGCTTCTTCCGCGTTTTCCACCGCGGAAAGAGAGGCGAAGGAGAGAATCTGTTCACGTGCCTCCCCATTCAAATCGCTGACCAGGACTTCAATCCCGCGAAACTTCAGAAAGGCGGCAAATGCCAGCAGTCCCGGGCTCAACACGGGAACAAAAACCTTCCAATCCGTTGGTTTTGCCATGATGCCCTGCTTTCACCGTGTGCCGGATGCACCGGCGGACATGTTCATTGCATGGAAGTCAAAGAAACCAAAATACAACGCGCCGGATACAAAATACCCGACGCGCAAGGATGGTGCAAACTCTTTTCCATACGGCACCGCCTCCCGCCCACGGGCGGCCGGCGACCGTGCAATGCAGGCAGATTACGCCTGCTCTTTGACCTCTTCAATCAGGATAGAGAGGAAGATGGGGTGACGATTGGTCTCAAGATAGCGCTTGAGGTCGTTCATCACCGCCGCCCAACCGTCATAGTCCGGACGACTCGACAGCAGCACCGGTTCGCTGAACTGCCCTTCGGTCAAGACGACACGGGTGCCGTTGCCTTCATCTTTCAGTTCCCACAGCACTTCCAGGTTGGGATCCTCGTCGGCCACTTCTCGCCAACCGAAGGCGAACCGGGTGTCCTCCTCGACCGAGATGACCGGGAGTTGGTCCCATCCCAGGTCCAGGGTGCCGCCTTCTTCCAGCTTCACCTCTTTGACCTGCGGAGCGAAAAAGCCTTTGATGCCCTCAACGGTGGTTATCGTTTCAAAGACACGCTTCCGGTCGGCCGCGGTCCAGAACTCGAGACGAAATTCCTTGGCTTTGCGCTGTGTAAACTCCGGACGCACCCAGGCGGACGCCCCTTCCAGGTGAAACACCAGGCCGTTCAGAAGAAGGGTCCACAAGTTGCGAAGATCGTCGTCGCTGAGGTCATCTGCGCCGACGATGTGCTCGACATCCAGGCGGCTGTTGTTGCCGACGGGACTGACACGGTAGCGCACGGTCGTATTCACAATCTCACCATCGCGTCCGCGCAAGGGCCATTCAAACGCGAGCACCATCGCCTCTTCATCGTACTCGATGACCGGCTGGTCCGGGCGCTCGTCATATTTCATGAACGGTACATATCGACCGCCGAAACTGTAGTTCTTCTCTTCGCCCGTCAGCGTCGGATTGGTCTGCTGGGCAAACCAGATCTGGAGTTCACGCGCGTCCGTGATGTTACGCCAGGTGATTTCCGCCGGGACACGCGCTTCGACGGTTACGCTGGCACGTTTTTTTTCCGTGGCCATTGGATCCTGTTCCTTCGCCTCGAATTCGCTCCCCCGGCCGTTCTACCCGGGGTGCAAAACATTGGTTTGTTGTGCTTAACGTTCGGACGGAGCACACTCCGCCTCCCAAAGAAAAATGAAGATAGGGACAATCCCCTTGTAACTCAAGCCTCTCACTGTTCTCATGAGCACAGCCTTGAGACTTTGGGGCTTCGGCATGGAGATAAAGAATTCCGCCGGAAATCAAAAAAAGACCTTGCGGGGAAAGATAGATCGCCGGTATACTATATCCCTCAGTTAGCGCAGCCTAAACTTTTCGTCTCAACCGGAGGACACCATGACGCACGCATCGACGGACTGCGACTGCCTGATCGTCGGCGCCGGTATCACCGGTTTGACGGCCGCACGTCGCCTGCAGGAAGCCGGTCATGAGGTCGTGCTGCTCGAAAAATCCAGCGGTGTCGGGGGGAGAATGGCCACACGACGGGACGGTGAGGCTCGCTTCGATCATGGAGTGCAGGCTTTTCGTGCCGGAGATCGCCGGTTTTTGGGGATGGTGGAGGAGTGGCTGCATGCCGGTGTCGCGAAAGAATGGTGCTATGGCTTCCCTTCGCCGGGAGAACACCATGACGGCGAGCAAGGACACCGGCCCTATTATTGCGGTGTCGATGGAATGAACGCGATCCCCAAATACGTCGCCCGCGAGCTGACCATTCACCTGGAAACCGAGGTAACCGGTCTTGCGTTTGAAGAGCAGCACTGGATGGTACACACCGCCGGGGAACAGACGTTTCGAGCAGAAAGGGTAATCCTGACCTGTCCCGTACCGCAGGCCGAGCGACTGCTGCGAGACTCCTCGATTGAAATGGAACCGGAGATCGAAGAGGTGCTTTCCGGCATGGTCTACCAGTCTCAGTTCAGCGTAATGGCGGTGCTTGACGGCGACAGCGGCCTTCCCGATCCGGGAGCGTTGCGCCTGTACCATGAATCGCTGCAATGGATCTGCGACAATCGAAAAAAGGGGATCTCACCATCTGATTTCGCGGTTACAATTATCGCTCATCCCCGCTTCAGCCGTGAAAACTTCTACGCCAAACCTCAGACTGTCGGAGAGCTGCTGCTGGATATCGCCGGTGAACACGTGAAGACATCCGTGAAACGGTTCCAGGTGCATCGATGGTTGTACAGCAAACCGGTGGAATTGTCCCGCCGCCGCTTCCTGGTGATCCGGGATACGCCTTCCCTGATGGTGGCCGGCGATGCGTTTTGCGAAGTGAAACATACCGACGAGTTCGTGGAAGGTGCAGCGTTGTCGGGGTTTTCCGCGGCCGCGGCCATTCTTGGTCAGCAATCCGTCACAGCCTGATTGGGACCCGCCGGTCAGTTTATTGATTGCGCAGTCAGATCGTCCTCTGCAACGGAATTCATCTTCTCCGTAAAGGCGTGAAAAACATCCGGGAACTGATCGGTCAGCTCCTTTTGACGTGTTTTCAGATAGGCCAGAAGCGCACTGCAGGCCGAGCAGCTCTCATCCGTCTTCGCATCCATTCCCCGCCATTCCCGAATGACGTCCTGCGTGATACGCTCATGGTTGACCAGGTCGTTCAGATCGCCGAGATGATCCTGGACCTTCTTCAGCATCTTGATCACCACCGGGAAACGGTCCGGGTTCAAATCGTGGAAAAACTCCAGGGCATAACGAAGCTGCTTGCATTCGATACGCAGCTGATGCATCAGCTCATAGTCCTCACTCTGTTCGACTTCGCTTCGCAAGGTTTGCACACGGTCGAAAAGAGTCCGTACAGATTCATCTGCGAAGGGGATTAACCGAACCTGCACGGCTTGTCCATCACGGGCGATTGTTTCGTCATCGCTACGCAGAAACGCGTCCCATTCTTCCAGGAAGGAGTGGTACCCCGGCTGCTGCAGCATGATGATGAGCTGCTTGAATTCTTCAACCTGTTCCTGCTCGAGGTAGTAGAAAAGCGGCTCGATGTTCTCCCGATCTTCTCTGCTCAGCGCTTTGAGATACACCGGTCGGTTCTCCAGGAACACTTCCAGGTCTCGCAGATGGTTGGTCGACCGTGCGACCGAGCGAAACCCCTCCTTGAAGTACTGCCGCTGCTCATGGTTCAGTATCGGTTTGAAGAGCTTCATCGCCGACCGTGTACGCCGGATCGAGACTCGATAATCATGTACATCGTCGTCCTGCGATCCTTGCAGAACACCTTGCGCATGTGCACGTATGTCCGAAAACAACCGGAGGAAGACAGTGCGTGCAGCAGATACGGCTTTGCCGTGAACTTCGAGTTGATAGCCCTTCATTCATCAATCCCGTATTGAACTGCTTCATTGTATTTTCTGTAAAATAACGGTTTATGCATTTATGCTGCAAGGGTTTGCAGGGCGGTTGTTGACGTATACAGGGTAGTCCGGCTGCATCTCCGATTCGTGCCGATCTCTTCTGTAAAACCATGACACAAAACGACCGGGCAGAGACGGTAACGCGATAAGAAAATGATGCAGGCATCCCGGCCATGGGCATGGAGAAGGGTTTCTCGATTGCGAGTAGAAAGCGCACCGCCCGCCATACCACTTCCCGAGGATGACACAAGGCATCCGGACCAGACGGGAAACGAATGGAATCGGAACGAGTGTATGGTGTCCGGGAACCAACTGTTCGTACATTTAAGAAGTTGTAAATAGAAAGGAAAAATATTTGAGAGTATTCCCAGACAGGATGCCGGGCCGATTTCCTGTTGCCGGCTTGATCATTGTCCTGTTATTGCTGTTCATGGTTTTGCCGGTCGATCTGCACGCTAAACCGCCGAAGTGCGCAGTCTGTGGAGAAAGGATTGTCGGACAGGGCTTCAAGGTGGACGGGAAGCACTATCATCCGCAATGCTTCACATGCGCGGTCTGCGGTGATCCGCTGGGGGGGAAGTACGTAAAGGAGAATGGAACGTATTACCATGCCGATTGCTATGTGGACAGGTTTGCTCCCCGTTGCGATCATTGCGGCGAACCGATTGTCGGCAACTACATCGAGATAGACGGTTCTGTTTACCACGACACCTGCTACAAGCATAATTTCGCACCGATCTGCAAGGCGACGGGGGAACGGATTTCCGGCACAATCCTGCAGAATGACTGGGGCGAAACCATCGCTGCTTCCAATCAGCATCTGGTACGTGACTGTTCCGCCTGCGGGCGTTTTGCCGTACTCGACCGATCGTTGCGTTTGTCGGACGACCGCATCATCTGCTCGATCTGCCGGCAAAACGCGGTTACAAGAGAGGCGCACGGGCGCAGACTCCTCGAACGGACCTATGCGCTGCTTCAGAAGCAGGGTGTGGAGATCCCGGTGCCCCTGAATCAGATCGAGCTCAGGCTGGTGGATCGGGATCGTCTTGACCCCATCGCTGAACGCATCGGCACAAAGGATTCACACGGTATCTGCCGTTACGGGTTTGAGAGCAGGAACAATCGTATTGTCTCCGAGAGTTATCAAATCTACATTCTATCTTATCTATCAGAAGAAAGCTTTATCAGTGTCGCTGCACACGAGTTGTTCCATGTCTGGCAGCACGCAGTTCGTGCGGACGGGCCGTCGAGCCGGATTCTGGAAGGCGGTGCGAACCTGGCAATGTATGCAGTGCTGGACGAAATGGAAGGCGAGTATGCAGAATACAGACGTGACAAACTGTTCAAGGACCCGGATCCGGTGTACGGTGACGGCTTTCGCATGATGCACCGTATCTATGAAAGGGAGGGGATGGAAGGGGTGTTGCGTCATTCTATCCGAAAAAACCCACGTCCCGCGGGACAGCCGCGTTAACAACGACGAAATACGCCAAAAAACGGTTGTGCTCACGTCATATGAGAGAAGGTGATTAAGAACACAACAAATGCAGGTTTTCTTGTTGTTTTTTAGGTTGTAGATGGACTACTATGCGTAGACAAAAAGTTT
>WJJA01000322.1 GCA_014729955.1 bacterium | reverse complement strand
GTGATATCCCAATCCACACCAATCATACGAATCGGGCGGTTCTGTTCGTCACGAAGGATTTTCGTTGTTGCCTGCAGCCAGCGAACCGAGCCGTCGCGATGGAGAAACCGGAACTCCGACAGATCGCTCTCATACCCCTTCTTGAGCAGCTTGTACGTTATCGCTTGCAAACGGGGTACGTCTTTCGGGTGCACGACACCTTTCCAGGCTTCCATCTGGTTCGGCATCTCATCATCCTCATACCCAAGCATGGCTTTGAAACGGGGGGAGAACCATACGGCACGTGGTTCGGACAGATTGTCGGGGTCCAGCTCGATTTCCCACTCCGCTCCGCCGGAGCCGTCGATCGCCATGCGGAGGCGCTCCCGGCTCTCACGGAGTTTCTTCTGGGTTGCAAGGAGATCACGCTGAGATTGCTCAAGTTCATCAACACGCCTGCGAAGCGAAAGAACTTCCTCCTCGAGTTCTTTTCGATCAGTATCACCGACTGTTAAAGAAACTGTATCAGTATGATTGCTGTTCATCTTTACCCTCATGACGGTCATACACCCTCTATCGCAACATATTCAAACGTGCTCGCGATTCCAAGGTTCAACTAAAAGTTTTCGAATTGCTGCTTTGAGTTGCGAGGGAGCCATTGATGGATGTCTGCCGACATCTGCACCAGTGACGTTGCTGCGCCTTCTGACTCAAAGGAATGCTTATCTTTCGTTCAATGTTTCCATCAGCGTTTGTTCTGGAAGAACTCCCATGTACGTTTTACGCCTTCATGAAAGGGTACTTGAGCCTTCCAGCCAAGAATCGCCTCCGCCTGGGAGACATCCAGGCAGCTGCGTCTGACTTCGCCGGGTTTCGCCGGTCCATGCACGGGATCCTTGTCGATTCTGCTCGCGTCACGCAAAGCCTGGTAGAGGTCGACGACATTGGTCTCCACGGACGTGCCGATGTTCAGCGAACCGTTGAAATCAGTCTTCATCGCCGCCTCAACCGCTCGGACCACATCGCCGACATAGACATAATCCCGAGTTTGCATTCCGTCCCCGTGGATGGTAACCGATTGGTCCTGCAGCAGTCTGTTGCAGAAAATGGCGATCACTCCCGCCTCACCGTGCGGGTTTTGTCGCGGTCCGTAAATATTCCCCAGTCGAAGGGCAATGTATTGGATGTCGTATTCGATATGATAGAATCTCAAGTGCAATTCTGTGGTGGCTTTGGCAATCCCGTAAGGCGATACGGGACGCATGGGAACGCTTTCCGGGGTCGGGAAGGGAACCGAATCGTCATACCCGGCGCCGCCGGAAGAGAGAAAGACCACCTTTTTTAAGCCATTTTTTCGTCCCGCTTCCAGCAGTTGCAAGGTACCTTTGAGATTCACATCCGCGTCGTAGACCGGGTCTTCAACGCTTTTGCGCACGTCCATTTGAGCGGCCGTGTGAATCATCAGATCGAATCGTTCTTTCGCCCAGAGAGCCTCCACACCGCTATCGCGAATATCTAGTTTGTGGAAGGAAACGCCGTCGGGCAGATTGTCCATGGTGCCTGTACTCAGGTTGTCTACCACAGATACCGTGTGACCATTCGCGATCAAAGCATCACAAATGTGCGAGCCGATGAATCCCGCTCCTCCGGTGACAAGAATGTGCATGTCGTTTCCCTGCTTTCTTCTGTTGAACATTGACACTCTGGATCATGGACAGGCAACAATATACCTCTCAAAAAAGCCTTTGCAGAAGGCTCCACGGTTCCACGAACGATTACAGCAGCGTATTTTGTCCTGAACGAAACGGAGATTAGAGGAGACAGGGCAGGTGGACTATCCTAACGAAGTGTTGAAAGCATTTCGGGAACATGAAGACGTTGTGCGGGCAACGGTGGAACAGGTTCAGTACATTGCACGTGCCGTTGAACTGGTCGTTGATACCCTGCGCGCCGGAAACCGTCTTCTGCTTGCGGGCAACGGCGGCTCAGCTGCGGATGCCCAACACTGGGCGGCGGAGTGGGTGATCCGGATGGATGCCGCCATCCAGCGCCCCGGACTGCCTGCCCTCTCGCTGAGCACCGACTCCTCCATCCTGACTGCCGGCGCCAACGACATCGGGTTTGATCGTGTCTTTGCACGCCAGGTAGAGGCGCTTGGCAGCAGCGGTGACCTGCTCATCGTTATCAGTACGTCCGGCAATTCGCCGAACCTGGTTGAGGCGATTGCGGCAGCCCGTGGCAAATCCATGGCCGTTCTTGGCATCCTGGGAAAAGGAGGCGGCCGTATCGCTCCCCTCTGCGACCTGCCGCTGATCGTACCCAGCGAGGATACCCAGCGTATCCAGGAGATGCATGCCGTGATCGGCCACCTGCTGTGCGGCCTGTCGGAAAGAGCGCTTTATACGGAACAGTAACCCGGACGGCATCATACTGCTTCCATATGGAACTAGCCCGGATATTTCACGAGTTCAAACTGCGTCAGATGTGAGGCGCGAAGAATGAAGCTGTATTGCCATACCGCGAATCCTTCGCAACAAAGCAGATGACGCAGTTGGGACCGCCCGAAGGGGGAATGAATAGATG
>WJJA01000321.1 GCA_014729955.1 bacterium | reverse complement strand
GTCCCTGTTGGTCCGTGCCCAATCGGCCATCCGACTGAGGGAATGGCGCTGGATCTCGTTGTGTAACGCCTGTCGTACCAGTTCGCTCACGTTCGGACGACCTCGAGCATCTTTGGGCGCGATACTTTTCAGCTGTCGCATCATTCCAGCCGACAACCGAATCTCGAGTCGTTCACCTTTCACATCCGCCATTGGTCATCCTCCATAGCTTCCACTCTTCCGCGGCGGAGTTCACCTGCTGCGATTCGCCCCGTGAATCTGCCGTCACCCTTTCTGACTTCCCGCGCCCGGGTGGTCGCAACCACCGGAAGTCCTCCACACACGGCAGCAATGTACGGACACACCAGCCCTCATGCTCCGATCCCGGTCACTCCTTTGAAGTGCGTTCCGCCGTTCTCCTCGCGGAGACGGGTTATGGACGGATGTCATGTTCGAGAGCGACGGGGAGGACTTTTTCCGCCACAGCCTTTGCAAATCCCACCGCCGGGACCTTAGAATCCAAGCATAGCAAAAGGAAAGCGGGCATGGAACTGTTCAACATCGGCTTTATCCCGGTCACCCTGGTCGATCTTTTCGACATTCTGATCGTCGCATTCGTGTTCTATCAACTGTACACGATCATGCGCGGCACTCGTGCGTCCCAGATGTTCGCCGGGCTGATCCTGATCTTCGCGATCAGCCTGATTGTCGGGGCCCTCGGCATGAAGGGCATGTCCTGGTTGATCGACTCGATCGCCTCGGTGTGGGTGATCGCTTTCGTGATCCTGTTCCAGCCGGAGCTGCGTCGCCTGCTGATCCAACTGGGGCAGGGGCCGCTGATGCGACGGCTGTTTAAACTGCACACCACCAAGGTGATCGACGAGATCGGCCGTGCGGTGGTGGACCTTTCGCAAAAACGGTACGGCGGGTTGATCGTAATCGAGCGAGACTTGGGCCTGCGCTCGGTAGTGGAAACCGGCGTGAAGCTCCAGGCCGAAGCAACCGCCGAACTGCTGGTGTCGATCTTCTTTCCCCGCACCCCGCTGCATGACGGCGCCGTGGTGATCTCCAACAACATCATTGAAGCGGCGAAATGCCTGCTGCCGCTGACCCAGAACCCGAACATCGACCCGAGCCTCGGGACACGGCACCGCGCGGCGCTCGGGATCACCGAGGAGTCCGACGCCGCGGTCGTGGTGGTCAGTGAGGAAACCGGACAGATCTCGCTCGCGTTCAAAGGAGAGTTCATCGAACGCGGGATGAGCGCCGAACGCCTGCGCGAGATGCTCGAAAAGATCTTCGAACGTGTGCATGGATCCGAACAGATCTCGACCGCGTGAGCAATCCTTGGAGTGAATCATGATAAAGACTATCGAATTAAAACATTTCAAGTCCTGGAAAGACAGCGGCCCAGTAAAGCTCGCTCCATTAACGGTTTTCTTCGGGACAAATAGTTCAGGCAAGTCGAGTATCCTTCAGCTCTTGCTGATGTTGAAACAAACAGCCCAGTCGCCCGACAGAAACCGAGTATTGCACACCGGTGACAGCAACTCCCTGGTTGATCTCGGCACGTATTATGACCTGATCTACAATCACGATATTGAAAACAATCTGAAGTTCACCCTATTCTGGAATTATGGGAAATCGTTCGAGATCATTCTTCCTGATAAAGCAGAACAGCTGTCAGGAGAAACCCTGGGAATTCATTCTGAAATATCTTTGACGGAAAACCTGCTAACACTGGAGAAATCCGGTTACGTTTTAGGATCCAAAAATGGGTTGGAGTTTTATTTCATATTGGAAAGGAACGAAAAGAGCAACAGTTATGAGTTCCGTACTGAACCCAAGCTAAAACGTACCCGCGGTCGACCGTGGCCGATCAAAAGGGCCAACAAGTTTTATGGGTTTCCCGACGAGATTGAGACCTACTATCAAAACACTGAATACCTGAAAGATTTTGAGCTGGAGCTGGAGCGTTTGTTGGGGAGCATTCAATATGTCGGTCCGCTGCGGGAAAAGCCGAAGAAGATCTATCAATGGGCCGGCCAGGAACCTGAATGGGTCGGAATCAGGGGTGAAAAAGCGATCGAAGCGCTTCTCGCATCAACGCACAAGAATCGAAGGATTAACCTGAAACCGGGCGGCAAGTATCGGTCCATCGAGGAAACAGTTGCGTTCTGGTTAAAGGAAATGGGCTTGATCCATGGCTTCCGCACTCGCCCCATCGCTGAGTACAGGAAAGAGTATGATGTGTTGGTACGGATTCAGAAAAACAGCCCGGAAGTGAACCTGACCGACGTTGGATTTGGAGTCTCACAGGTTCTGCCTGTGATCGTGGAAAGCCTTTATGCAAGAGAAAACTCTGTGCTTCTTTTCGAGCAACCCGAGATCCATCTGCACCCCAGGGTCCAGTCGTCCCTTGCCGATATGTTTATCGATGCACTGAACGCCCGTGAAAAAAGCAATCGTAGCGGCGGTCGGAAACGAGAGATTCAGCTGATTGTCGAAAGCCACTCGGAACACTTCTTGAATCGGTTGCAAAGAAGGATCGCTGAAGGCAGGCTTTCCAAAGACGACACAGCCTTGTATTTCTGCAGGTCCACCCGAGAGGGCAGCAAAATAGAGCCGCTGGAACTCGACCAATACGGCAATATTCACAATTGGCCTGACAACTTCTTCGGCGATGAAATGGAAGACATCACGGCTCGCGCCGAAATCGAATATAAAAACAGGATGGCGAAGTCTTGATATGAAAAAGCATGTCATTATTGACACGAATGTTCCTGTTGTGGCGAATGGAAAGTCGGACATGCCGGATCTCTGCGTCCTTGCATGCATTCGATTTCTTCGTAACCTGAATTCAGGTTATATCATCGTATCAGACATACAGGATTTCATCTTCAACGAGTATCGAAATCACCTCAACTTCAAAGGTCAACCGGGTCCCGGTGATAAGTTCTTTAAGTGGCATTTCAATACGAGATTCACTCCCGGTAAGGGTGAGGCAGTCGATCTTGGTGTTACATCAGAAGAGGAACTGTGTGAGACGATCATTCCTCAGGAAATCTGCGATTCTGGTTTTGACAAATCCGACAGAAAATTCACGGCCGTTTCGCTGAAACATCCCCAATCACCCCCGATTGCCGAGGCGACGGACGTCAAGTGGAAGTTGTACGAGAACATGCTGAACAAACACGGGATTCAGGTGAATTTCATTTGTCCCGACTATGTGAACGAACAAATCGATCGAAGGCACACGTAAGCCCTGAAAGCCCGTAAATATGCCCGATAAACCCAAAGCGATGCTGGTCGGCATCGACGCTGCCGACCCGACCTACATCGACCGTCGCATAGCCGAAGGCGCGCTCCCGAACATCCGGTATGTGCGCGAAACCGGCGTGTGGGGGCCGATGCGCTCGACCTTCCCCGTGTTGTCCAGCGCGGCGTGGAGCACCATTGTCACCGGTCAGCCGCCGGAGAAGCACGGCATCTTCGAGTTCTTTCAGCGGGTGGAAGGCACCTGGACCGACCGTATTGTGCACGGTCCGATGAAACAGGTACCGGATGTGTGGGACATCGCCGCGCGGCACGGCCTGCGGTCGGTGTCAGTCAATGTGCCGATCACCTTCCCTCCGAAGGCTGTGCCGGGCAATGTCGTCGTCTCCGGCATGGACACACCGGGTGAAAGCAGCGAGTTTGTCGCACCTCCGTCCGAAAAGGAACCGTTGCTGAAAGCTGTGCCCAACTATCGAATCGAACTGACCGCGGCGCAGTTCAGCACCGTGGAAGCGTTTCTCGCGGCCGTGGAAGAGACGATGGAAGCAAGGCTGCGCGCGGCGCTGTACCTGTTTGAACGACATACGCCGGACCTTGCCATCGTCATCTTCACCGCACTGGATCGTGTCCTGCACGCGCTCTGGAAATACCTGGACCCCGCGCACCCGGCTTACCACTACCCGGAAGCCGCCTCCAAGCGACAGCTCGTAGACCGACTGTATGACCGCGTCGACGAACACCTCGGCACCCTGCTCGATTGGGCCGGGGAAAAGACAACGACGGTGGTATGCAGCGATCATGGCGGCGCGGCGGTGCACGGGATCTTTTTCCTCAACCGTTGGCTGGCGCGTGAAGGGTACCTCGCGGTGCATGATAAAGGCAGTGAAATGCTCGGCGTGTTGACGGGGCTGCAGCATTTCGCCAAACGTGTGGTGCCCCGACCGGTGAAAAACCTTGTTAACCGCCTCTTCCCCGAACTGTATGCCGATGTCGGCTCCACACGCGGGCTGCAGCGGATCGACCCGGTACGCACCCTCGCCTATGCATGGCGCAAGGCGAGTGTCATCCGTATCAACCTGCAGGGGCGCGAACCGGGAGGAATCATCGAACCAGGTGGATCATACGATGCCCTGCTGAACGAAATTGCCGCCAAGTTGGAAGGGGTGATCGATCCGCGAAACGGACGCAAACCGATCCGCAAAGTGTGGCGTCGCAAGGAAGCCTATCCCCTGTCCGAACCCCTTGACGACTGCCCCGACCTGGTGATCGAGTGGGACGATAGGTTGTACCAGGTGGATACCACCCTGGACGGCCTCGCGGACGACCCCCTGTTCGCCGATGAAGAAAAGCCGAACAAACCCTGGCGCGAGGAGATCAACGGCGACCATGCCTTCTACGGTGTATTCGGCGCCGTCGGGCCTGGGATCGCTGCCGGTGTCTCGTTGGAAAAGGCAGATATCCTCGGGGTTACGCCGACCCTGCTGACCGCGCTTGGGCTCCCGTTACCGTCCGACATGACCGGGCGCCCGCCGGAAGGCATTTTTTCAGGCGACACAGCAGTAGAGAGCGCGGAAGGATCTGAGCAGGTGGATGTTACAGGGTCCGGGGAAACACAAGCGGACGACATCTATACACCGGAAGAGCGCGCGATCCTGGAAAAACGTATGCGAGACCTGGGCTACATGTAAGCGGTGCCTGCGCAGGCTCCAACCTCGCTTGGCCGTAGTGCGGGCGCTTCGCTTATCTCCCGCCTTTCCATTCGCGAAGATGCGCTTCGCAACGCCCTTCCAGTTCTACCATCGCTGCCTCCGCTTGTGCAACCGCTTCACGTAGCGCTTCGCCACGGGGTCGTTTGCTCCAGAACAGCGGGGCGGCGTGCCCGACGACAACGCGTGCAAACGGCAACGGGATCAGATGACGTTCCCAGGTGGGCAGACGGAATGCGGGAGAAGCAGCGGCGCCGGATAGTATCATCGCCGCGCGGCCGGCGGCGGCCATGGTAATGATCCCCGGTTTGATCTGTCTCGCCGGTCCCTCGGGGCCGTCCATGGCATGCGCGAACGGATGCCCTTCACGCAGAATTGTAACGGCACGGCGAAACTCTTCCGGACGCTGCATTCCGCTGGAGCCGCGCACAGTTTTGTAACCGACCCCTTTCAGGACGGCAGCGATGAGGTCGCCTTCCCATGCCGGTGAGATCATGCCGTAGATCCCGCGATCCACATACGGTGAACCGGTCGCATAAAGCAAACCGTGCCAGGAGCAGAAATACCGCGCCCCCTGTCGACTTGCGGCGCGTAGATTTTCCAGCCCGATGTATTGTACACGCCAGGTCCTTGCGTACAGACGAACCATCCGGGCGACGACATGTTCCATTGCCCACAATACGATCCGCCACAAACGTCTTCCCGGGGGGATAAGCATGTTTCGACGACCGTTCTAAAATAAGACGCGCAGGTCCAATTTATAACAAAACGTCTCGATCAACAATCCATCGAAGTGAACTCGGCTCACCGTGACCTGCCGGCATGTATAAGACCAGCAATATACGTCAGGACCGACAGGCCGAGCCCGACGAATACCGCTTCGACCCCAAGAAATCCGCCCTGTGCATGGGTCCACTGTGCAGCCAGAGTCCAGCCGAAGCTGCCGGTTCCGGCCAGCAGCATCGAAGCGATTGCAAAACGGCGCTCCATGCGCCGGCGTTTCCAGAATCCGGCCAGCACCGGGATCAGGAGGGCCGGCGTGGCGATGGATCCGAGCGCAATCCATAATCCGACGGCGGTCTGGTAGGTCCAGGCCAGCAGCACGGAAACGGCGGCCACGATCAGCAGCGAAATGCGTACCCAGCGCTGTGTAACCTCGTCCTCCATCGTACCCCGCAGTCGGCCGAACAGGTCACGTCCCAGGGTGATCGCTGCGAGGAAGCCGTACGAATCGACCGTAGACATCACGGTTGCGAACAGGCCGGCAAATGCAAGGCCCGCGAGCAGCGGCGGCAACACCTCCACCGCCAGCGCGGGAAACGCCGCCACGGGATTCGCAAGATCCGGAATAAGAGCGCGGGCGTACAACCCGGTTGACACGGTAAGAAAATCGAACAGCACCCAGAAGCCGACACTGCCGAGCATACCTCGTCGTGCTGTACTTGGCGTGGCTGCGGCGTAGCAGCGCTGATGGATGGACGGCTCGATATAGGTTTGTGCGGCGATGATCAGCCACAGGCCGAAATAGCTCCAGGGTTGTCCGCCGAACAGGTCGAGATGAGTGGCCGGAAGCGCCTTCGGCATGTCGGCGGGGGCCAGTCGACCAATTGCAAAGCCGAGTATCAGGATGAAGCCGAGAAACATCAGCACGAACTGCAGCACATCGGTGCGTACCACCGTGGAGAACCCGCCTCGCCACAGGTACAATGTGGAAAGGACAGCCCCAAGCACGAGCGCAGTGCCGAGCCCGATCGGGAACATCGACTGCAGCAATGTACCCAGCATGAGGACATAGGGCGCCGGGATGACCAGGAGCAGCAGGATGCCGGCGCCGATCACCGCCGCAGTGCGACCATAATGCTTCTCCAGATGATCCGGCAGATTGATAAAACGCCCTTCGCGGGCTTTCGGCGCGATGAAGAACGCAAACAGGATCGCATGCAGATAGTAGGTGCCGCCGAAAACCAGCCAGGTTGTGATGCCGTAGAGCCAGGCATGTTCACCGACGCCAAGAATACCGCCGTACCAGGTTGTGACCAGGGTGGCGATGAAGGCGGGGAGAGTGAGGCGGCGGCCGGCGAGGAAAAAATCGCCGCCGGAATCGCGTCCACGTCCGAACAGCGCTATGCCCCACAGCGCCGCGAAGTACACTGCGACAACTGCTACCCCGACGGGCGCCAGCTGCGGAATCGGCTCGTCTCCGCTCAATACGCCTTGCCCTTTTCGCGGTGCATGTAGATCAGGAGAGCACCGTTGACCAGGGAAACTTCAGCATGGTCGGACACGATTTCATTCGAGCAGGAAATCAAATCGCCGAATCCCATTTCCGCGTCGGTCAGCGGCCAGCGGAACCCGGCGATGTTGATTCCGAAACCGGAAAGGATCGGCATCACGCTGCAGACATGCCCGGCACGCCCCTCGATTGTGACACGCCCCGGTCCGGACACCAGCTGCGCTTCCGCGACACGGTCGATGAACCGCATCTGCAGTTTGCGTTCGAATTGCAGTGCGGCATGGAACATCGCCAGCATATGGTCCAACCGTGAACCGTGAAAACCGGTGACGTCCACCTCTGTACGGCCGCTTTCATGCATGTGGTGCAACGCCTTTTCAAAGTCGGTGGTGTCCTGCTCATTGCGACGGTCCACCAGTCCGCCGTCTTCCTCGAAGCGGCGCAACGTCTCGGGCTCGACACTGTCCATATCACCGACAACAGCATCAGGGGTTCTATCGTGTTCGAGCAAATATCCAAGGGCGCCGTCCACCGCCAGGGTGTAGTTATAGGCGCGAATGTCCCCGGGTGGCAATGCTTCAAGCGGATCGGTGCCGTGCAGGAATACCAGAGCGCGGTTCTTAGGATCGACAGGTGCCAACGGTGCCTCCGTGCTTGCGTTGCGAGGCAAGGTAAAGGGGCGAACACCGAAAGAGCAAAAGGAAGAACGGGCAATGTCCCGTCTCTCAGCCGAGCTCCACGATGGTCACACCGGCGCCGCCCTCATTGTCCCCGGCCAGGTGCCAGTTCCGGATGTGCGGGTGACGTTCCAGCTTTTTGTGAACCAGCGACTTGAGTGCGCCGGTGCCCTTCCCGTGTACGATGCGTGCGAACGGCAGGCCCGACACCGATAGATCGTTCAGGTACTTGTCCAGCACCGGTTCAGCCTCTTCATAGCGCATGCCCAGCAGTTTCAGTTCCATGGGGATCTCTTTCGGCGCATCCTGCCGGGAAACATGCACTTTCACCCCGGACCCGCTTTTCTTCCGTTTCCGTATGCGCTCCAGGTCATCCAACCTGACCCAGATCTTCAGAGAGCCGGCTGCGACCTGTGCCTTCTTATTCTGAATGGCGAGAACCTCGCCCTCCACGCCGGAATCGCTGCGCACATAATCGCCTACACGGACTTCCCCCGGCAGGATTTCTTCAGGTTCGGGCTCCGGTTTCCGGTCGGTCTTTACCGGTTTTGAAGGTCGTTTCGCACCGCCGGCCTTTTTATCGGACCTGGAGGTCTTCTTTTTGGGAGAAGTCTTTTGCTGCAGGTCGCTGATCCGTCGCTTCTGTTCTTCGATGGACTGGTGAGCTTCGCTGATCGCATCTCGTGATGCCTGTGTTTCGCGAATCTTTTTCACCGCATGCTCAACCGCACGGTTCGCTTCACGCAGGATCTCTTCCGCTTCGCGGGCCGCCTTGCCCTGCAGTTCGGATCTCTTCTCCTCGAAACTCTCCAGGCGCTGTCGCAGAACCGTTTCAAGGCCCTCCACCTCGGACTGTTTCATCGCCAGTTCACGTGCCTGTTTCTCCGCGCGCCTCATTGTTTCCGCCAGCTCCTCGATCAGATCTTCAAGGCGCTGCTTCCCTTCACCGACATAATCGGACGCGCGTGTCAACATTTTATCCGGCAGCCCGACACGTCGTGCGATCTCAAGGGCATAGCTGGAACCCGGCAGGTCCGGCTGGAATCGGTAGGTGGGAGTCAGGTGTTCGCGATCAAACTGCATGGAACCATTGCGGACACCGTCACGACGGTGAGCGTACGCCTTCAATTCGCCGATATGGGTGGTGATGATGGTCCACCACCGCTCCTCGATGCCCTGGTCCAGGAATGCCATCGCCAGGCCGGCTCCTTCTGCCGGGTCGGTGCCCGCTGCGATCTCGTCCACCAGTACCAGGCGGGATGTGGACGTGTCATCGGTCACTTCCCGCAGGCGTGTGAGGTGCCCGGAAAAAGAGGAGAGATCGCCCTCCAGCGACTGGTCGTCCCCGATCACCACATGCCAGGCCTGCATGTCCGGGATCATGGTGCCGTCCCCTGTCGGAGGCCAGATACCGGCATGCACCAGCGCGGTGGTCAAGCCGACGGTTTTCAGCGCCACGGTTTTGCCGCCGGCGTTCGGCCCTGTGATCACCAGCGCACGACGTTCCCGTTCGAGGTGCAGGTCCAGCGGTACAGTATCCTCCAGCCCTTTGCGCAGCACGAGCAGCGGGTGACGTGCCTGTACCAGTCGCAGTTCATCGCCGCCGACACGCGGCCGCATCGCACCGGTCTGCTCGGCAAAACGAGCACGTCCCTGCAGGCTGTCGATCTGCCCGATCGCATCGATTGACCAGCGCAGCTCATCGTGATGCTCACGCACCAGGTCGGTCAATTCGATCAGGATGCGCCGGATCTCTTCCGCTTCTTCCTCGATCAGCTCGCGCATTTCATTGCCGATCCCGACCAACTCTTCCGGTTCGAGGTACACCGTACCGCCCGACGCCGAGGAGCCGTGGATGATGCCGCGGATTTTGTTCTTGTACGGGGACCGTACCGCGAGCACATACCGCCCGTCGCGCAGTGTGTACCCGGTCTCCAGCAGCCATCCGAGGTTGCCGTACTTCTGCACATGAGCCTCAAGACGACTGCGGCTGCGATTGGCAAGCGAGGCGATTTTCGAGCGGATTCGTCGGAGTTCGGGTGAGGCGGCGTCTTTCACCTCCGCGCTGTTGACGTCAATCTTCGCACGGATGCCCTGCTCCAACTTCGGCATGGAGGCGAGTGAATCGGAGAACGGCAGCACTGCAGACAGCGAATCGCTGCGTTTGTCGATCGATTCCCGCAGTTTTCGTGACGCTTCCGCCGTCTGAGCGACGTCGAGCAGGGGCGAAGGGTCAAGATAGGAGCCGGGCGCTTTGCTGCGTTCGAGCGATTTCACGATGTCACGCACGCCGCCAAACACGAGCGGTTCGCCGCGGATCAGGGCGCCCAGGAGCTGGTCGATCGCATCGAACTCGTCGTCGATCCAGGTGCCGAACGGACGCGGTCGCAGGGTAAGCAAACGCCGGCGACCATACTCGGTGTCGGTACGGTCGGCCAGAGCGGCCAGGATATTGTCGTAGTCGAGCGCCTCCAGGGCGCGTTCGGTTGCTGTCGTGGATTCGTTCATGATGCTGTAAGATAGAAACCGACATCGCCGTGAACATGCCCCGCACCGCCGGTGGAGAGCAAGCGTTTCCTCTTGATCAATCTAAGGGATTTGGCTACCCTTATAAGGATAAAGGGTTTCTTGGCAGTAATGACCTTTTCTGCTTCGACGTAAACCAATTAAGGCGATGAAACCCGCGCACCTTCAGTGCAGGAGAGCTGCACTTTGCTTCTGTTCCGGCTTTCCTGGCGGAATGACACGACCGGACAGGATTACCAGGTTACATAACAAAGTCACCAATCCGGGCTCGGCAGCACGGTAACGGCGGTGTCCATGGAAGATCCTCTTTTTCAGATCACACGCTACGTCCTCGCGGGAGTGAACGGTCTGCTCTTCGTCGTGGGTGGCTATATTATCCTGCTGGTGCTGAAGATTCGGCCGGATCGTTGGCGCAGAAGGCTGGCGGAATTGATCGCCGAAGAGTCACGCGATCTGCCGGAACCGTCCGAAAACGGCGAAGAGCCGGAGCCGGACAAAGAGCAACTCAAGCGGCACGTGGAAATGCAGGAGCTGCAGCGTCTGCTTAGAAGCTGGCGCAGCGATCCGGCAGTCCTGATGAATGCCGGGTTCGGTATTCTGATGGTTCTCGTGAGCCTGTTCGCGCTGTTCAACCTGCTGCTGTCACCGTCCTGGGCGCTGTTCTGACGAGCAGGTCGCAGATGAAAAAGGGACAGCGGTTGCCTGCCTGCGGCCAGGGGTCCGGCAGATCAATCAGGTGGTCACAAACATACAACGATGTTGCATACAAAGGGTTCGAACGATGCTGAAACGACCGATCAACGATGAAAACATGATTCGCGAAATCCTCGCCACCGACGGCGCGATTGCCATGGTCGGAATGTCCGACAAACCGGAACGTGACAGCCACGAAGTGGCTCAATACCTGCTGCACTTGCGCTACAAGGTGGTACCGATCAACCCGAAGGCGGATGAAATCCTGGGGCAGAAGGCGTATCCCAGCCTGGCGGATGTACCGTTCCCGATCGAGGTTGTCGATGTGTTCCGCAAATCGGAAGCCGTGCCGGCGATCGTGGACGAGGCGATCAAGGTGGGAGCGAAATACCTCTGGCTGCAGCTGGGTGTGGTCCATGAAGAGGCTGCGGAAAAGGCGCGCAATGCCGGGCTTGGTGTGGTGATGGATCGCTGTATGAAGCAGGAACGTGACAAGCGGGTCTGATCAGACTATCCCGAATATTTCACGAGTTCAAACGGTGTCAGATGTGAGGCGCGAAGGATGAAGCTGTATGGCAATACCGCGAATCCTTCGCAACAAAGCAGATGACGCAGTTGGGACCGCCCGAAGGGGGAATGAATAGATGAGATTGGC
>WJJA01000320.1 GCA_014729955.1 bacterium | reverse complement strand
TGCTTACATATCGGGCGAAAGGTTTATATATTTTGCTGACCGAAGTCAATAGACAACCGGAGACGAACAGGACAAAACGATGCGTTTCATCACCATGGAACATGCCGCACGCGGTTTGGTTCCCGTGCTCGAGAGAGACGGCACATATTACGATCTGACCGAACTGTCGGCAAAAGCGTCGGAAGCAGGCATATTGCCGCACGGTTACCCGGTTTCTCTCGATACCGTTTTTCGCTATGGTGATCCATGGGCCTGGGAGCAACTGGTGCGTGAACAGTACAGGGAACTGCCGACTCTGGAACTTCATCCCGACGCACCCCTGGCACCACCCGTTCGCGACGGCGACATCATCTGTGTCGGTCGCAGTTATGCCGAGCATGCGCGTGAGCTTGGGAATGAAGTACCGGACCGTCCTCTGTTGTTCATGAAACCGCGAAGCAGCCTGATCGGGCATAACCATACTGTTTTCCTGCCGGCAGATACAATTCATGCAGAATACGAAGGAGAGCTGGTGCTGGTAATCGGCAAACCTCTGTACGGTGAAGTGTCCGCCGAAGAAGCCGCCTCGGCCGTATGGGGATTGACCCTGATGAACGATATCACTGACCGCGGGATGCAGGGCAAGTTGAAAGAAAAGGGCAAACCGTGGCTCGCCGCCAAGGGACGTCCAGGGTTTGCCCCGCTTGGACCTGCGGTATTCCCGGTACGTGAGCTTGAATGCAGCATAGATGACTTGACGCTTTCACTCTCCGTTAATGGAAAGCGTCGTCAGACCGGTTCACCGGCCCAATGGTTGTGGCCTTTGGGGGAACTGGTACGCTCGATCGCAGCGATAACCGGGTTGGCTGCCGGCAGCTTGATTGCCACAGGCACCCCGAAAGGGGTCGGAGAACTGAAATCCGGCGATCATGTTGAGATCAAGGCAGAACACGTTGGTATTTTAGCGCATGATGTAAAAATGCAATCGTAGATTATCAGAAATACTTATACGTTTTTTCAAGAATCTACGATCCCTGCCGGTCTTCCTGTTTTGAAGGGTTACCGGACAGTCTTGAATTCCTGAGAAATGAAGAGTACTATACGTTTGTATGCATTCTGCGAGTTGATCATCTTTTGAATTGCCCGCTCAAGTATCAGAGAGGTGGATCGATGAAGAAGCAAATCCTGCTTGTGGATGATGATACGGTTCTTCTGAAAACTCTACAACGAATGTTCAAGTTGTTCGATGTGACGGTTGAGCCTCTGGAGCGTGCGGGTGAAGCGATCGACCTGGTCCGGGAGGATCCCGACCGTTTCCCGGTCGCCTTGATTGACTTGACCATGCCGGACATGAACGGCGAAGAGTTGATCGAAGCCCTCCATCGTCTTGCACCAAAAATGGAAATCTTTCTCATCAGCGGCTATGGAGAAGGCAACCGTGTGCAAAGCGCTGTTTCCAAGGGAGCATCCGGGTTTCTTGCCAAACCGTTCCGTATGAATACCATACAGGATTTTGTGCAGAGGGTTTTTGTTGAAGCGTGACCTGCTTCAACTCACTCCTGTCTTTTCCCTTCGTACCTTTCCTGCCGACATTCAACAACGAACCCGATATTCGGCGTGAAAAAGAAAAGCGCACGTACCACTCCACCCTACCGAGCCGACTTCTCGGCTCGTGAAGCGATCGAACGGCAGAAGGAACTGGCGGGCGACGTTTCCCTGCAACCGACCGCAACCCCGAACGCTGTGCGTCACATCGCCGGCGTGGATGCTTCTATTACTCGTGATCAGAAGCAGATGATCGGCACAGTCGTTGTGTTTGCTTTGCCGGATCTGGTCGAGATTGATTCGTCGCATACCATGCAACCCGTTGTATTTCCCTACATCCCCGGATTACTTTCTTTCCGGGAGTTGCCGGTTGTCCTGGAGGCTTTGAGGCAGCTTGAGACAGAACCGGATCTGTTGCTGGTGGATGGACAGGGGATCGCGCACCCTCGCCGCTTTGGAATCGCAAGCCATTTGGGTGTGGTATCCGGCTTACCTACCATCGGATGCGCCAAAAGCCGCCTCACCGGGACTTGCGATGAACCCGGCATGGCAAAAGGCGAATGGACGATGTGCATGGACGGCAGTGAGCGGATCGGAAGTCTTGTACGGACACGGAGCGGTGTGAAACCGGTCTGGGTTTCACCAGGACATCGGGTCAGCCATGAACAAGCGGTAGACTGGATCCTTCGTACAGCAACACGATACCGTCTGCCGGATCCCATTCGTGCGGCACACCAACTCGCTTCTTCAGTGCGTAAGCAAAGGGGAGGATATCAAGCCACATGAAGCGGTCGTGGATCGATCGAACTCGAAGTCAACCGGAACGCTCCCGAATCATGGTTTTCGAACCGGATGATACGATTCGTGCTGAGCTGTGCCAAGCCCTCCAGGAAGATCCTCTCAGCGACATTGACCCGATCGAGTCGGTGGATGCCGCGAGACTGGTTCTGGCAGAGAAGAAATTCAACCTGGTGATCGCACCCACCAAACCGGAAGGCATGACGGACAATCAATTCGTCCGTCTGGTGAATGAATTCTCGCCGGGGATTCCGGTTCTTCTGACCGGCTCCCCGGATAAGAGTTCCCGCCGGCACATGCTGGAAGCAGGCGCGGACGACATCCTTTACAAACCGATCGAGGAGAAAGAGGTTCTATATCGCGCCGCTCGGGCTTTGCAATTGTATCGCCTGCGCCAGGCAAGTGAAGAACTGCGGCGCCAGAACAAGGAATTGTGGGGGCGTGCGATTACCGACCGCCTCACCGGGTTGTACAATCGGCAGTATTTCGAAGAGGTACTCAGCGGCGAATTTGAACGTGCCAAGCGGTACCGCACTCAAGTCAGTTGTATCATGTTCGATATCGATCATTTCAAGATGATAAACGACCGTTACGGCCATCTTACAGGCGACACTGTACTTCGAGAACTCGGCAAACTGGTGGTGGACACGTTACGCCGTGCTGATATCGCGGCACGCTATGGCGGTGAAGAATTTGTCGTGATTCTGCCCGAGACTACCCGTTCCGGTGCCAAGTTGGTGGCGGAGCGGCTGCGAGAATACACAGAAGCATTCCAGTTTTGCGCGCAGTCTCCTCCGGAAAACGGACCGATGCGAACCATTACAATAAGCCTGGGGGTCGCTCATTATCCCGACGACAGGGTCAGTACCAGCCAACAGCTTCTGAAAATGGCCGACGAAATGTTGTACATTGCCAAGCGTGCGGGACGCAACCGTGTGGTTGTGGCGTGGGAACGACCGGAAGAGTAAACCAGGATGGAAACAGCACCTTTGCAGGCAGCGCAATCTCAATGGCGCCGCACGTTGGCTTCGTATCTTCTGACACGATTGCAGAGGGAACACGGTCTCTTCCCTTCCGATGCTTTCTACGAGAAGGTGCACCGGTATCTGAGAGGGGACGCGTTTACGCCGGATGCCGAGTTCGACCGTACGCTTCAACTCCTCTCGAAAGACTATATACCCGCCCTGGAAGAAGGTCGGACAACCATTGCACATGAACCAACGAGCTCGACAGATTCAGCCGTGACTCATGATCTGCAGCGCTGGATTCTGCGGGACCGTCCCACTCTCACACCTGCCTGGAGCAAGTCCCCTTACTCCTTTACTGCGTCGATTTTCGGGGAGCAACTGCCGTCAAAGCTTTGGA
>WJJA01000319.1 GCA_014729955.1 bacterium | reverse complement strand
GCAGCATCGGCCGCACCACAGACGGGTAATGGTTGGTCTGCCCGGAAATATAGATGTCCGCATCCCCCTCCAGCACCATCATCGGCCCGAGGTAGAAACGTGACAGCATATGTCGTCTCGCCTCATCCTCGATCACGCCTTTGCGCTTGCGACGCTGATAGTATCGATCGACGTACTTATCCAGCTTCGGAAACTCGGCCGGATCGATGTACTCGGTGTCCTTCAGGTGCAGGTCGAGTTCCTCGATCTTCTCCTCGATTTGCCTGCGGTTGCCGATCAGCACCGGCGTGCCGATGCCTTCCACTTCGATGATCTGGCTGGCACGCAGCACCTTCTCGCCCGCACCGTCCGCAAACACGATCCGATTCTTGCGGTTCTTGGCGATCTGCACCAGACGGCGGATAATGCGCTTTTCCGCGCCGAGCAGCTCTTCCAGGCTGTCACGGTAAGCGTCCCAGTCCTCGATGGTCTTCCGTGCCACCCCGGTTTCCACCGCCGCCTTCGCCACCGCCAGCGATTCCCAGGTGAGCACACGCGGGTCAAACGGCTTAGGAATCAGGTACTCGCGTCCGAAATGCAGATGCTCGACATCGTAGGCGCGCAGCACATTGTCCGGCACATCTTCCTTCGCCAGCGCCGCCAAAGCGTGCGCCGCCGCCACTTTCATTTCTTCGTTAATCGCCTTCGCACGAACGTCCAGCGCCCCGCGGAAGATAAACGGGAACCCGAGCACATTGTTGACCTGATTCGGAAAATCGCTGCGTCCGGTCGCCATGATCACATCCGGCCGTGCCTCCAGCGCCGCCGGGTAGGTGATCTCCGGATCCGGATTCGCCATCGCGAAAATGATCGGATCATCGGCCATCGAACGAACCATGTCTTGCGTGACCACGTCGGCCACCGACACGCCGGCGAACATGTCCGCCCCGCGCATCGCATCTTCCAGCGTCCGCAGATCGGTGTCCTGTGCGAAATACGCCTTGTACTTGTTGTACCGCGGATGACCCTCTTCCAGGTCCTCTCGGCCTTTGTACAGCACGCCTTTCGAGTCGCACATGAAGACGTTTTCATGCTTCACGCCTAAAGATTCGTAAAACTTCGCGCATGCGATCCCGGCCGCACCCGCACCATTCATCACGACGCGGATCTCGTCCATTTTCTTGCCGTTCAGCTCCACCGCATTGACCAACGCCGCGCCGGAGATGATCGCTGTACCGTGCTGATCGTCATGGAACACCGGGATGTTCAAACGCTCTTTGAGGGTCTCCTCGATGTAGAAGCACTCCGGCGCCTTGATATCCTCCAGGTTGATCCCCCCGAAGGTCGGTTCCAGCAGCTCGCACGCGTGGATGATCTCGTCAGCATCCTTCGTGTTCAATTCGATGTCGAACACGTCCACCTTCGCGAACCGGTTGAACAGCACGCCTTTGCCCTCCATCACCGGCTTGCCGGCTATCGCGCCGATGTCGCCCAGACCAAGCACGGCCGTGCCGTTCGACACCACCGCCACGAGGTTGCCTTTAGACGTGTAACGGTAGGCATCATCGGGATTTTCAGCGATCCTCAAACACGGCACCGCTACGCCCGGTGTGTACGCCAGCGACAAATCCCGCTGCGTGTCACACGGTTTCGACGGAACCACCCTGATTTTCCCGGGAACCGGCTTGTTGTGGTACTCCAGTGCAATCTTGTCGTACGGCATCGTTCTACTCCTTGGGCTTTCACTGTATCATTCCCGCCAAAAACGAAAAGCTAACCCGAATATTTCATGAATGGCGAGAGCATTCTTTTCTAAAAACTATAGTAACAATAAGATAATGTCACGCAATACAGATTTTCTCTGACACAGATTGTATCCAGGCCAAACTCATCTTTTCATTCCCCCTCCGGGCGGTCCCAAGCGCGTCATCTGCTTTGTTCCGAAGGATTCGCGGTATTGCCATACAGCTTCATCCTTCGCGCCTCGCATCTGACGCACTTTGAACTCGTGAAATATTCGGGCTAGTCCAACCGCAGCAATCCGGCATGTCTGCGCCTCCGACGCAACCGAATGGTCCCTCTCCTGCAGGCACAGACCAATGTGAAACGAAGCTCACTTGCGCTGAAGGTGTGTACGCTCAGACGATTTCAAGATCGTTACGCTGTTCACAAACCGGGGCACACGGGGAGGTACTTCGGCCTTCTCGGAGGTGCCTGCAAGGCATGGAATATACGATGAAATTACGGCTTTCGGCAGGGGGGTGTTCCAACTGGAGCCGGGACAATGCGACCAGATGCAATGCTACAACAAGACACGGCGGGCATTCCAGGCGATCAACTCTGAAACCGTTGCAATTCTGAACAATGGTTTGTTTCCAGGTTTCCTCAGAGGTTGTCACACCGACGAAACAGGCTGTTTAACAATGTGTCACCCGCCAAGAAAGCCGGCGGGCAAGCCAGGCGCAGGCCGGGATCCGGTGTCGTTAGTAAACGATAAAAACATCAGTCCTTTGCGGTTTTTCCGGACACGAAGAACCGCCGTGGAATACCATTCTGCGACGGCCTGGCAAGCCGGCATTCAGTATCCTTTATAAGAATTTAAATATCAATTGATTGCGATGTTGTCCGGCATGAAACACAGTCGCGATATGCCACTGCTGGGCGGGGATGACTTTCAGGGACATTCTTTTCGATCTATCGAATCGGTTCCATCAGCGGCCCCGTGTTGATGCCCGGCATCAAGGGCAGGTCATTCCTTATACCCTTCCAAAACGGCACTACGGGAGCAGCTTCAGGTACTCCTTCACCTGATCGTAGGTTGGATCGAGTTCCAGGGCGGTTTCCCAAGCCTCGCGCGCTTCCGCATACTTCTTCTGGGCGTAGTAGATCGACCCCATGCGCACGTATCCATACGACATCGTCGGCACCAGTCGTATCGCAAGCCTGCACTGTTCGATCGCTTCATCGTACCTGCCGTCGAAGAAGTAGATCTGCGCCTGTTCGAGGTGTTTCAGCGCGTCATTGAAGTTGTTGACCATCTGAAGATCGTCCTTCAGACGTCTGATCTCCTGCCGCAATGCGTTGATGCGTGTCGTATCCTCCACCATGGTCTCGACAAACTCCTGCTGGACCACAGTCACAGTATCATGCTGAATCACCACCTTGGGAATGTCGCGGTCACGGTCGCGCTGCTGGATCTGGATTTCGGTTTCGGTGCGACTGAGTTGCCGGTCGAAGAAGATGTCGATGCCGGCGGTGTGGGTGCCCGCGGTACCCGCGATTCCGCCGATGGGGTAGCGGAAGGTGTAGCCGAAACGGATGCGGAGGGTTTTGCGGTCTTCGACCTTTTCCGTCCCGCCGCCTGAGGCGGGGCGAGTGTAGCTGCGGGAGTAGTCGCCGTCAAAGATACGCACCGACAATCCCGCGGCGATCTCGTCACGGTTCCCGCCGGCGCGCAGACGCAGCAAATCCCGGAACAGCACTCCTTCCAAGCCGACTCGCGGTGTGAGGTCGGTTCCGCCGATGTCACGGTCCCGCCATTCGAGATCACCGACCAGGAGCAGACGGTCGGTCATGCGCCAGCCGACCCCCGCCTGCACCTCTGCCGGGAGCGGATCGCTGACGCCGTCCTCAAGCGCCTGGTTCGGGCGATTGAGCCGGCGACCGGCCAGCCCGAGGGTAATCCGCTCATCCACCCGGTACTGCACTCCGAGGTCTACGGCGACCGAGTTTTTCGTGTAGCCATACTGCTGGAAGAGAGGGTCAACGGCAGTGTACGGGGTCTGTTCGTAGGTACGGCCGAGCACGTTGATACCTACCCCAGCCGCAAAAGGTCCGAAACGGTTGGCGTAGGCGGCCAGCGCGCGGTATTCACGGTATAAATCGCTGCCGAACTGGTCGTACCCAACGGCCGCTGTGCCCCAGTTGCTGAAGCTGTAATAGCCCCCAAGCGCGTTGCGAAGCAGGTTGTCGCCCTCAAGCCCCCAGTAGGGCTTGCCGACTTCGGTTTCAAAGGCCGTCGCGACACCCCAGGCCGCCGAAGCCGGGTTGAGGAAAAAGCCGAACGGATCACCCCGATCCGCCGCGCCCGAGCCTCCGAGCGCGCCGACACGTTTGCCTGGTGCATGGACGAACGCCGCCTGCAGCGGCTGCGCGGTCAGCAGCAGCCACAACAGGGCGAGATGCAGGGTATTGTTCCGTCTCCGCATCGTCACCTCGCCACCGCAATGGTACGCTGCCGGACCTGCCCGCCGGCGTTCATCTGCAGGATATACAAACCGCCCGGCACCGTATTGCCGTTCCGGTCACGACCGTCCCAGCGGGCCGGGTTGCCGGTGACTGTACCCAGGAGACGACCGCGCAAGTCATAAATCTCCACCTCCAGGGCCGTCACGTCCTCAGGACCGTAAATCAACGCTTCGTCCCATACGCCGTCGCCGTTCGGAGTAATCGTCGTCGGCACCACCGCCACATCGTCCGACGGTCGCTCCATGCGGAAGCGGTACCTCACCGATTCCATCACGTTGGGCGGGTCGGCACGATCCTGTCCGCCGATTACGACCTCCACCCATTGCCCGGGGAACAGCTCTACATTGTCAAGCGGCAGGGTGAAACTCCAACCCAGAGAATCCAGGCCGAACGGCACCGCCCCGGCGAAACCACCGAACGATTGTCCGAACACCGTCAGTTCAAGAGCAGCGGGATCGAGGCCCACCCCTTCATCCAGCAGGGTGAACCGCAGAGCATCGTCCCGCGCAACGCTGGTATCGTTCGGAGCGGGCGTCAGCAGGGAATCAACCACGAACGGCGCCTGTTCATCCGCGCGGATGAAGAATCGATACTCCGTTTCGCCCGCGTTTCGTACTGCGCTACGATCCTCGGCGTACAAACGCACCTGGAACTCGTCTCTGTCGACCCAACCGTTCTCCGGACGATACCGCAGCAAATATCCCGTTTCGGATGGAGCCGGCGCGGCATCATCACTGACGTCGGCTCCGTCTACGAAGATCTGCACGGATGAGGTGTCCACACCGGCCGCTTCATCCACCACGAGCGCCGAGAGGTAGCGGTTGAAGGTGATCGACGAGTCCGGCGGCGGGGTCAGGTCGGTAAACACCGGTGGGTCTTCATCCCGTTGTGTGAAGTAAGTGAGGCGGAACGGCGCAAGCGGACTGTTCGGCGGTGTTGCAAGATCACGAGTGCGAATGATCACCACCACCTCATCGCTCCAGAGATATGGAGTGTTCGGAGTAATCTCGTAGCGGAAACCGTCCTCGACCGCGCGGATACGTGTGCTCACATCCCACGGTCCGCCTTCTCGTGAAACGGTGGTGTTCAGAGTGTCCACCCCGGCGCCGTCATCCTTCAGGGTAAACGCGAGCTGAAAGTTCTGCGCCAGTTCATCGGTGGAATCCGCCGGCGCGATATCTTCCAGGTAGGGTGGATCGCGGTCGTCGGAAAGCGTAACAAACCAGTAGCTCTCCTCCATGCGATTCGGCACGGCAGCGAGATCGTATCCGACCACTCGCACCCGAACGGTGTCTTCATGCCCGAACAGGCCCGGCGGGTTGTAGGTGACCGCGAATCCCCGCGCAAGCTCTTCTACTTGCATCTCACCGAACGGCACCGGTACGTCGTTGATCGCAAGACGTATCGAGTCGCGTGCGGTTCCCACGCCGAGATCCACAACCTGGAACACGATATCGGTGTTGCGGGCGATGCCGGTCTGTTCAGGAAAGGGACTGCGGTCCTGCAGGAACGGCGGCTCTTCATCCGCCTCGGTCGCCACCTGGTAGGTCCGGGTGGATACGTTCGCCGGCTCGGAGTAGTCTGCCACGGACACCGCAATCTGCAGGGTGTCCTCGTACGCAAACGGCTCCGCCGGCAGGTAGACAAACCGGTATTCCGCCTCCGGCGAACTTGGCGGCGTGTTAAATCGTATATCTCCGGTATGGGTTTCTTCATCAATCAGCAGGGTGAAGCTTTCCGGGTTGACCCCCGTCAGATCGTCTCCCGCCTCCCACACCAGCGAATCGGTCACCGGCACCGCTTCCGCACCCGGCGGTGGGTCAATCAGGTGAAAGACCGGCGCCTGGTTGTCGCTGATCGTCGTAAAGTAGTAGCTGGTATCCAGGCTGTTCGCCGTGGTCGCCAGGTCCACGCAGCTCAGATCGACCTGCACGGTATCGCCGTAAAGTCCGGACGGCAGGTTATAGGTCAAGGTCAGACTGCGATGGTCCTGCCGTTCGAACAGGAAGCGAGCGTGGTCCTGGTTGACACCGTTGATGGTCACATCGATAGAGGCCGAATCCACTCCTGCGGCGTTATCGCTTAACGTAAAGACAATCGGAGTATTTCGCGAAGCGCTGTCAGAAAAGGCGACCGGAAATTCATCAACCAGGAAGGGCGGCAGCTCATCCTCCACCACTGTATAGTTCCAGCTGCTGTCCGGCGCGGCGTTGGAGGGTTCGGCAAGGTCTTGTGTGCCGGCGGTGATGGCCAAAGCCCCGGCGGTATAAGGATTTCCGGCGGGATCATGCCTGAACACATACCCGTTCTCCACCGAAACCCATGACAACGGCGCTTCGACCGTGGAGCTGTTCTGGGTGCGGTCCATGGATGTGTTGTCCGGGTCGACACCGGCGTTATCGTCTTCAATGCGCACGCGAATCGTCGTAGACACATCGATTTGCGCTCCCGGTTCAGGGAAAATCTCTACGATTTCAGGCGGGGTTTCATCGGACGTGGTATAGAACGAATAGGTAAACGGTGTCATCACGTTCGCTTCCGGTTCGACACGGTCCGCCGCACGCAGGGTGACGGTCACCTCGCTGTTCGCCGGGAAGAGTTCGGGGGGATCATACGATACACGGTAGGCGGCGGGCGTGCCGGTCACCGTCAGGTCGGGATCGTCATAAAAGATCGTTTCCCCGTTAAGCGTGATTTGCAGGCTGGTGCTGTCCACACCGGCGCCGGCATCGGAGACGGTACATTCGACATCGCGAGTCACTGCGACAGCAATTTCGCCCGGTGCGGGATCGAAATCGCTCACCGTCGGGGCCAGGTCGTCCGCGCCGGTGGTGAACTGCCAGCGATACAGCGGGCTGCGGTAACCCTCATCATCCTCCACCTGCAGCTCGACCTCCACCGGAACATCAATCGCGAACGCCTCCGGCGGCTGATAGGTGAACTGGTAGACCCCGTTCTCGCTCTCGTAGGTCAGGTTCAGATCGGCAGGGCCGACCACGGTGCCGTCCACGAGCAGATAAAGCGTGCCGGGATCGATTTCGCTCTCTTCATCACGCAGGGAAAAACGGATTTCGGTTTCCACGGGCACCGCGTTGCGTCCGGGTGAGGGGTAGAAACTGGTTCCGTGCGGCAGGCCGCCGCGCATTGCCAGGCCGAAGCCCGCCGCACTGTTTGCCCCCGGCGCGCCGGCGACCAGGTCCGGCAGGCCGTCGTCATCAAAGTCCCCGACCGCGAACCCGCGTGCGAGTTGCTCGTCCGTTTCCGCGCCGGCGATGGTACGAAGGGACGGCCCGATTTCATGAACCGAAACACGACCCGTGAGCTCCGCCATGCCCGGCAGCACGTAGGCGAGGCCGGCACGACTGCGACCCAGGTAGGCCGCGCCCGGTGCGGAGAACAGACGCAAACCGGCGGTACCGGCGACCATCGCGCCCAGCGAATCGCCGTCAGATGCGCCGGTAATGCGAACCTGGTACCGTTCTGCGCTACGCAGATCGACGTTCACGACACCATCGGAAAACTCGTTCCAGGTGAATTGATACACCGATCCCGGTCGAACGTTCACATCGAGACGTCCCGGCGCACCGACCAGGAGGTAGGAGCTGACGCCGCCTTCAAAATTCCACAGGGTTTGGCCCAAACGGTCAAAGAAATTTTCACCGCCGATACGGCGATACCCTTCCAGGCTGTTGCCGTCCGCCAGGTCCACCGTGTCGACAAGCGATTCTCCTGTGAAAAACGCGTGCACCACCCCTGAACCGGTACGTCCGAGAAAGGTCTCGCCCGGCGAACCGGCCACCAGGTCGCCCCAGCCGTCCCCGTTCAGGTTGTTGCCGAGCAGCGTGCCCTGGAACGAAGGCGCACCGGCGATCGCACGACCGTATCGTGCCGCAGTGGAAGGTCCGAAAAGCGTCACATCGGCCGCTTCCTCTGAGAGATCGATTTCATCCGGCCAGCTCATACGCCCCTGCACGACATCCACACGGCCGGCGTTGTTGCGTTCGAGCACATCGGCGCCGGGTGAACCGATCAGCAGGTCTTGCATGGTATCGGACGGGTTGATCAAACTGACTGCGATCGCCGTGCCGAAATTGTCGTCCGCACCGGCGCCGTGGATGCGCACATCCGGCGTCGTAATCTCGCCGGAAAGACCGTCCGCGCCGAGGATGATCCAGACTTCGCCGCCGGGAACGGCACGTGGAGCGCCGATCAGCAGATCCTCGCGCATGTCGCCGTTGACGTCCCCCATCGCAAGCGCACGGCCGAGCTGCATGCCGGCTTCGCCGGTCACGACAAGATCCGCGGCGGAAAAGGGATCGTTGAACAGCGCACTGTCAAGCGCGGACGCGCTGCCGAAGAAGACGTACACACGGCCCGCCTGCCCGTTTTCGTTCGGCGCAGAGAAAGCGTAATCCCAGTAGCCGTCGCCGTTCAGATCCCCGGAAGCGGTCGCATAACCGAATAGACTGGTGCCGACGCCGTTGAAGGCAACATTGCCCGGCCAGACGGAAAGGTCGATCTGTGCACGGACGGCCGCGCTCGTCAGAAGTAGCAGCAGGAAGGTGAACCACCGGCGACTCATGGACTCGTCTCCGTCGCTCGGTTGCCGGACGAGTTCTGGTAGGCGGCCTCTTCGCTGAGCCATTCACGTGCCGGCTTGACTACCTTTAACTCTACCCGCCGGTTCTTTCGCCGGTTCGCCGGGCTGTCGTTGGCAGCGACCGGGAAGTACTCGCCATACCCCATCGCCTGCAGCATCTCCGGCTGGAAGTTGTGCTCTTCGATCAGGTAGCGTACCACGGAAATCGCGCGAGCGGCGGAAAGCTCCCAGTTGGAACGGTAGCGCCAGTTATGGATCGGCAGGTTGTCGGTGTAACCCTCCACACGAATTTCCGCTTCCGGGTGAACCACCAGCGCCGCCTTGATCGAGTCCACCGCCTGCTCCAGGTAAGGCACCGCGGCCGATTTGATATCCGCACTGCCCAGGCTGAATAAAACCTGCGAAGGAATCGAGATCACCACCTCGGCGTCTTCCAGCTGCTCCAGGGTTTCATCGTGTTTCTCTTCGTCCTCTTCCTCCACCGCGAGGGCGAAGGTCGCTCCCTGGAACTCTTTGAGTGCTTCCGACAACAGGGGGAGTTGGCCGGTGATCGAAAAGATGTAAAACAGCACGAAAAACACCAGCAGCAACGTCATCAGGTCGCTGTAGGTGGTCAGCCAGGAATTGCTTTCCTCCTCCTCTGCTGCACGGTCCAGCATCATGCGAGGACGCCGGCTGCGGCGTGGATCAAGATCGGTGGCCCGACGTCTCATGCTCGTCTCCGCTTTCGGAACGTGGAGTCGAGACGCTCACGCGCGACCTGCGAATTGATACCCTGGTTAAAATAGGTGACCGTGTCGATCACCAGTTCACGCAACAGCAGGGCGTCATAAGTATAGGACCGAATTTTTGCGGCAATCGGACGGAAGATCAGCGCGGCAAACAGCACCCCGTAAAACGTCGTTACCAGGGCCACTGCCATCGCGGGCGGAATCGCCTTCGGATCGGACACGCTCGACAGCATAATGATCAACCCGATCAGCGTACCCACCAGGCCGAACAGCGGCGAATAGGTCGCCAGCGTGGTGAACATCCGCTCGGCCAGGATAAAACGTGACCCGATCGCATCCGACTCGGCGCGCAGGATCTCCGCGACGTCGTCCGGGTCGAATCCGTCCCCCAGCAACTCGAGCCCGCGCTCTAGGAACGGCAGACGCTGCCTCACATCGTCGGAAAGCTCCACCGATGCCGGCCCGCCGACACGAGCCTGCCGTACGACTTCCACCATGTCCGGAATCAATGCTTCAGTATCCGGCGTCCTGCCGAAAAAGACCACACGCAGCGCTCCCAGCGCGGAGACGATTTGCGGAAAAGAATAGGAGAGAATGGTAGCACCCAGGGTACCGCCGAGTACGATCAGCAGCGCTTCAGGATGAAGAAACTGCTCAAGATCGCCGCGCCTGGAGATCGCCCAAAACACAAGGCCGAACCCGATCAGGATACCGAGAAACGAGCTGATTTTCATGTCGGCTCCCCGCTCGTACTTCGCATCCGTTCCAAATTGCGCCGGACAGCCTCTTTCGCCGTGGCAGCCTGTTCTTCATTCGCACGGGCAATTGTGGCCATCTCCTCACGCAGCATACCGGCGGCACGGTCACTGAGATGGTCCAGGATCGTTGTACGCACCTTCTCCGGGGATTCCTTCAACAGGTGCGCCAGGTTCGTACGAGGGACACCCGCTACCGCTCGTTTCAGATCACGCGACGACAGCTCGAGCAGATCTTCCAGGAAGAACACGCGTTCACGTACCATACCGGCAAAGGCTGGATCGCTCTCGCGAAGGTCTGTATAGATGGAACGCGCCTCGGATTCCCGTGCCGTGTTGAGCACGTCGGCCAGGCGCTGCACACCGGACGGCAGGGCGGATGCCGCGGAAGACACCTTGTCAAGACCCGCCCGAAGTTCATCAGCGATCGCTTTGAAACGTCCGGAACCCATGCTTGAGACACCGTTCCACGCTTCCAGTATGCCGCGCCGCGCGGTTGCGTCGAGACCGTTCAGGTAGGCCGCCGCGACACGCGGTTTCGCGATCATCAGGGCAAGCGCGCCGGCTTCCGCACTTTGGGTGCGCAGCAGTCGCCCCAGCGCTTCGTCATCCATGCCGTCGATACGCGCCAGTGTGCCCAGCGCCTTGCGGCCGTCTTCCTCGCGAACCAGTCGTACAGAAATGGTGTCCTGCGCGAGCGAAAGGGTACCATCTCCACTCCCGCCGGCGGCGGCACCGGTTCCCGCCGTCCCGGCCGTACCGGCACCGGAGAATGCCTGCCGCAGGCTTTCCGCCGAAATCGGGCCGCTCACCCCGCCTCCGGCCGCTGCACCTGCGGTGGCCCCTTCAACGGCGGCGCTTCCGCGCCCGCGCCCGCCGTACAACCAACCCACCAGGGCGAGAATCACACCCAGGCCGGCCAGCACTATGCCGGAAAAAAGCAGCCCGGTCGAACTCAAAATGAAATCGACGAGCGTCATCGGGGGCTTCACAAACGGCACCCGTTCAACGATGATCTGGTCTCCACGGGCGTAGTTCAAGTTGATCCACCGCGGCACCAGATCGGTAATCCGGGAGACATCTTCTTCCGACATTTTCTCGGAGACGAAGATTCGTATCGATATCCCTGTAATACGGTTGAAGTCCCAGCCGGCGGACTCGATCTGCTTTACCCGTTCATTCACCGACACGGGAAGGGCGGGAAGCGAGCTGTCACGGCTGTGACGTAGACCTTCCAGTTTCACCGGTGTCAGGGAAAGGCTGAGGTCGGTGATCACCACAACAGGCCCGACCAACGGCTGCAGCATCTTTTCGATGCGCTCCGCAACGTCCTTCTCCAATTCCAGCTCGCCGGCGATCTGGCCGGGCGGCCCCGGAAGATCTTCGGCGCCGGTGGTGTCATCTACGGATTGCGCGCACACGGCGGGCACACCAATGAAACATAGCAGCAGCAACACTCCTGTCACACGTCGGAGCATGCCCTCTTCTCCTCCCTGCGGGGTTCCTGTCGAATCGACCTGCCGGTCAAAGGTTACCTGTTACAGCAAGCGGGGTGCGACCACGTTAACCCAAAAGCGCCGCACCTTTTCCTGTAACTGCATCAGGGTGCCGTCATTATGAATAACTGTATCGCTACGGCTCATCTTCTGCTCAATCGGGATCTGGCTGTGGTAGCGCTCCCAAATCGATTCCAATGGTTGCCCCAGTCGCTCCGCAGCACGGGGGACCGCTTCCTCGGGATCGGCATGGATCGTAAGGATGTGATCGTAGCGATCCTCATCTCCCCACTCGAAAATCATCGCGGCATCGACAACCACAACATCGGCATTTTTCGCATTTTCCACGATTCGATCAGTCAGCAAATCACGGATATACGGCCAGATATGGTCGTCCAAATCCTTCTTTGCCTGCGGGTCCGTAAAGACAATTCGCCCGAGCGCGGCACGATCGAGACGGTCCTCGGTAAAGATGCCCTCACCGTAACGTTGTCGCAACCAATTTCGAAAATTTCGTGATTGATCGACAACCTCTTTGCCGAGCGCATCTGCCTCGATAATCGCCGCACCTGCCTTACGGAGAAAATCGGCGACAGTCGACTTCCCTGCGCCGATATTACCCGTCAAACCGATCAAAAAACACGATTCGCCGTTAGGATCCATGCCGGTCATTCATTGTACCATATGTCAACTCTTCTTTTGCGCAATTTCCTGCAACAGCTTCTGTGCGGCTTCATCATCCGGGTTTCGTTTCAGAATGCGGTTCACGATCACTTCGGCATGCTCCAGCTTGCCCTGTGCCAGCAGGAGTCGTGCGAACGTGGACGTCTCCGGTCCGCGCAGCTCATCCGGACGGACTTCGTCGCCTGACGGTCGGGCTGGACGAGTCGGACGCGACGACTGCGACGGTTGCGACGGCTGCGGTTTGCGCCAGCTCGGCGGAAGATCCTCCACCGCTCCGAGTCCGAATCCAGTCGTCTTCGGGCTCGGAGGTGCTGTTTCCATCGAGTCGGAATGCCCCGAATCCTCAACGCTCCCTTCCGAAGCGTCATCGGCTTCTTCATCGACCATGTCCGTCGGCGTGCCGCCGGCCAGGCCCAGGGTGTCTCCTGCCCCCGAACCTGTCGTGTCGGCATCAGGCTGATCGAGGCGGGGGGCCGCGTCCTCGAATTCGTCCGCTACAGATGCGGGTTCATCCATTCCCGCATTTTCCTTCGGCTCATCCGCCAACGCAGCCGCTCCTTTTTCCGGGAGGGGACCCTGTTCCGCCGAGAGGCCCAGGGTCGGCTTGCTGCGTTTCAGGGGGATTTGACTCAGCTTTTGCGCAATGGGGGAGTCCGCCGGAACATCGTCTCCCTCTTCTTCCCTGCCGGTCGCTTCTCCGGTTTCGCGGTCGGTGTCCGTCCCGGATGTGCCGGAATCCTGAGTTCGATCCTGATCGGTGTCGATACGCTCCGGCCCGGTACCTTCGTCATCCGCCTCCAAATCCAGTACGCGGCTGGTCTCTTCGGCGATGTCGTCTTCCAGGGTGCCGAGTTCGCGGTCTGTCGACTCCTGCATCTCCCCCGGATCTTCTGCGTCAGTGTCCGGTAGTTCCGTCGACGCTGCTGCAACGTCCTCGAGTTCTTCGGCCTCCGGGCTTTCTTCTTCCCCGAACGTTTCGGTCTCCGGTTCCAGATCATCGTTGAACGGGAAATCAAGCGGTTCGGCGTCGTCTTCCATCACCGACGTTTCGTCCTCATCAAACGTCACATCTTCTGGCAGCTCCGTCACGCTCGCTTCGAAATCGGCATCGAACGCATCCTCATCCGATTCCTCGAGTGCCTGCTCGTCTTCCTCGTCTGTCCAGTCTGACTCTTCAGACGGTACAGGAGTGAAGCTCGAATCGACATCCTCCAAGTCCGTCTCGTCGGTTGTCAGTGATTCATCCCTATCCGCAAAGATCGATGAAGGCGGTTCATCTTCCGGTTCACCTGCCGATTCTGCTGTCAGAGGCTTATCTTCGGCTGGTATCTCGCGGGTCCCGGTCGGCTCTTCCCTGCCCGGCGCATCCGACTCCTCTTCAGCCGTATCCCAGGGGATCGGTATATCGTGCTCTGCCCCCTCTGCATAGAAGCCGTCCGCTTCCTCCGGTTCATCCGCCGGTGCACCGTCGGTCACCGATTCGCTCTGCATGGATTCTTCCATGCTGTCGGTGGTGTCGTTCTCCAGCTTGGCCCGGCTTTCCTCTTCACCGAGGACTTTACGTTCACGACTTCGTCCGAAAAGCTGGTCCAACTCCTCCTGGGAAAGCGGAGAGGGCTTAGAGGTGCGTTCATCGGACACGAGGTTCAGTGAGCCGAACAGCTCGTTCAACGCATTCTCATCCACACCAGAAAGGTCCGGTTCTTCTTCGTCTACCTGCGCCGCCCCTTCATCCGAAGCGTCGGCTCTATCCTTCGTCTCGATGTCCGTCTCAAGGCCGTCCATCGACAGGGTTTCGTC
>WJJA01000318.1 GCA_014729955.1 bacterium | reverse complement strand
GATCTACGCACCCCTGGCGCACCGGTTCGGGATCAACCGTGTAAAATGGGAGCTCGAGGATCTCGCGCTCAAAGTTCTCGATGAACGGGCATACCGCCGCATCGCGGAAAGGATCAGCCTCTCCCGCAAGGATCGAGAAAAGGCTGTCGAGCAGATCGTCGATCCGATCAAGAAGCGGCTGGAGGAGGAGAACATCCAGCACAAGGTGGTCGGTCGCGCGAAGCACTTTTACAGCATCTATAATAAAATCAAGCGTCGCGGGAAGAGCTTCGAAGAGATCATGGACCTGATCGCGGTGCGTGTGGTGGTAGAAACGATTCCCGACTGTTATCGTGCGCTGGGTATCGTCCACAACCTGTATACCCCCATTGCCGAACGGTTCAGCGATTATATCGCGATGCCGAAGGGGAACATGTACCAGTCCCTGCACACCAAGGTGATGGACAATGACGGTCGCACCGTTGAAGTACAGATTCGCACACGCGAGATGGATCTCGTGGCCGAGGTCGGAATTGCCGCGCACTGGCACTACAAGGAAGAGGGGGACGATCAAAAAAGCGAATTCGGCGACAACCTGAGCGACTACTATCGCTGGCTGAGGCAGTTGATCGAAGGTTCCAAGGAGGAGGACTCCTCCACGGAATTTATGAAACGATTGAAAATCAACCTGTTTACGGACGAGATTTACGTCTTCACTCCGAAGGGCAAGCTGATCCAGTTGCCCAAGATGTCCACCCCTATCGATTTCGCGTTTGCGGTACACACGGACATCGGCATGCATGCGTTGGGCGCGAAGGTGAACGGCCGGATGGTGCCGCTGGATGCCGAGCTGAAGAACGGCGATACGGTAGAGATCTTGACGAGCAACAACAGCCGACCGAGTATCGATTGGCTGCGTGTCGTTCGTACCGGTCGTGCACGCAACAACATCCGGAAGCATTTCCAGGAAGCGCGAGTGGAGGATGCGGTTCGTGGCGGCCGAGAGCTGCTGGAACGTGAACTGCTTTCGTACAAACGCAAGCCGACCGGCAAGGATATTGAAGAGCTGGTGGATGCTTTCGGCGCTCGCAGCGCGGAAGACTTTTTCCGCAGCCTGGGCACAGGCGAGCTCGAATTGCGCAAGGTGGTTCATCACCTCGTGGAGGACAGGGAGCCTGATGCCGAGCATGACTCGCCGCCCCAGATGAAAGTCAGGGTGGTGGATCCGCAGGTTGAGAGCATCCTGAAGAAGCAGGGGGCCGGGGGTACAGTGACCTTCGGTCGGTGCTGCGATCCGATTCCCGGTGAACCGATTATCGGTTTCATCCATGAAGGGAAGGAGTTGATCGTGCACCGCACCAACTGTCACAATGTTTCAGATCTCGTGACACGGCATCGCGGGCAGCTGGTAGAAGTGGAATGGGATGTTTCCCGGATCGACCGTTTTCATGCACGATTGCGCTACTTCGCGGAAGACAGGAAGTACCTGGTGCGTGATATCGGGGAAGCAGTTGCTAAGGTGGATGCTTCCATTCACGAAGCCAACCTGCGAACGGAAGGCAACCTGGCGTTGGGTACGATCATCGTGCCGGTGCGCGGTTTGTCGCATCTGAACCGGGTGTTGAACCGTCTCCTGAAAGTGAAAGGTGTGCTTCAAGTGGAACGCATCAATGTTGCCGAAGTACCTAATAATGTTGTATAATAGCAGAACTTTTTCATCTTGATCCGGCACGCCGGATGGGGCAACCGGGTAGGAACATTAAGGAAGATCATGAGAAAGGTAAAAACCTACATCAAGAAGGACGTTGTCGAACGAGTGATTGAGAAGACCGGGGAGAAGCCGGAAGTGGTCGCTCGTGTCACCAACGAGATTTTCAACAGCCTGCGGGAGATTATGACGGGCGATGATGTCGAACTTCGCATCGAAGTACGTGATTTCGGCGTTTTCGAGGTGAAAAAGACCCGTCCGAAGCCGAAGGCCCGCAATCCGAAGACCAATGAAGTGATTTATGTGCCGGCCCGCCGTAAGACGCACTTCAAGCCCGGCAAGCTTCTGAAGGAAGCACTGAAGGTCCCGATCGACGAATTGGACCAGAAGGAGTAACACTTCGTGGCCGCGCAGGGCCGTATACTGGCGCTCGACTGGGGACATAAACGAATCGGGCTGGCCCTCTCCGATCCGGGCCGCATGCTTGCATCCCCCCTGCACACCCTGGATGCTCGTCCGGTGGACGGCTTGCTGCGGAAACTGCGCGATTTGATCACTGAGTACGACATCGTACAGCTTGTCGTCGGATTGCCGTTGAACATGGACGGCACACAAAGTGACGGGGTTCTGAAGGCTCGTGAGCTGGCGGAGCGCCTCAAGGATCTGGAGCTTCCGATCGATTGGCAGGATGAGCGGCTCAGCAGTTTCAGCGCTGAGAAGAAACTTCGGGAAGCAGGGCGCAAACCTTCCAGAAATAAAGCCATGGTTGACCGGGCAGCCGCGGCCGTCTTCCTCCAGGAATACCTGGACAGCCGGCAGACCGGTGCAACGTCGAGTGAGACAGAACGGGAGAAGTAACCGTAACCAGGGGTCCCGGGCATGACAGTTTCAATGGAGCCGTTACCGGCGGATCGGCCGGTTCGAGTCGGGATGATCGGTCTCGGAGGAGGCGCGCAGGTGATCCACCTGCCGATCCTGGACGAGAGCGACAGCGTTGAAATTGTCGGTGTCTGTGATGTGGATGCCTACAAGGTATCCCGGATTGCCAACCGCTACAATGTCGAAGGGTTCCTGGATGCGGTGAACATGCTGAAAATCACGGAACCTGATGTCGTTCTGATCTGCACCCCCACGATAACCCACCTTCCCCTCGCGCTGAACGCCATGGAACGCGGTGCGCATGTGATCATCGAAAAGCCGGTGACACGTAACCTGGATGAAGCGCTTCGTCTGCAGCAGGCTGCCAGGGATCGGGAGAAGCTGGTTCTGGTGGCGATGAATCTGCGGTTTCGGCAGGATGTTTCCGTGCTGAAGAATTTCCTCACTGCGGGTGAACTGGGCGATATCTGGCGTGTACGCGCGGGTTGGCTAAAACGCCGTGTTACCTGGTCGCGCAGTCCGTGGTTGCACAAGCCGTCGATCAGCGGCGGCGGAGTGTTGATGGACCTGGGCATGCAGATGATCGATGTAGTGCACTGGATGCTCGGCGGCAGGGCAATTGACAGGGTGATTGCCTTCAGCCATCACGAAGCACTTGGGCTGGAGGTGGAGGATACGGTCTGCGGTGCGATTCATTACAAGGACGGGCCGGTGTTCCTGCTCGATGTCAGTTGGGGCCTGATGGCGGAAAGCAGCCTGTCGTACGCGTATTTCGAGGGCAAAACCGGATCGGCGCAGCTCGATCCGCTCACGGTTTACAAGTCGATGCAAGGTGAGATGGTAAACGTTTCACCTGTGAGATCCGGCTCTTCAACGGATCTGTATCGAGCCTCCTTTGAAGCTCAAATGTACCAGTTTCTCCAGATCCTGCGGGGTGAGCGTGAGCCCGTCTCCACGATCGACGAAGCAGTGGACGTTATGCGGATCGTCGAAATGATTTATCGCAGCGCCGGTGAACATCGCGAAATCGGTGCCGGTAGTGCTTGACCGTCCTTCCCGTCGTTCAGCAGCCGCGCTGCTTTCCGGGATCTTACTCTCTCTTGCACTGCCCCCCTTGCCGCTGGGATTCCTCGCCTGGTTCGGTCTTGTCCCTCTCTTTGCCGCCCTGGAAAAGGCGGACAATCGAAAAGAGGCGTTTAAGCTTGCTCTTTTGACTGCGCTGCTTTTTCATCTTACCGGGATGTACTGGATCGCCTTTAATACCGGGGCCGGGTGGGGAGCACGTCTCGGCTCTTCTATCGGAGCGATCGTCATTCTCACCTTCTGGGTCGGCGGTGTCGGGGTGTTGCACAAGATCCTGCTGGAGCGTTGGGGTCAGCATGGTCACCTGGTTGCCGTACTGCTTTGGACCGCGCAGGAAGTTCTGCGAGCGAGGGGCGAGCTAGGCTTTCCCTGGGTGTTCCTTTCTTTAACGCAATCGTATTATCTCCCGGTGATGCAACTGACCGCGGTCGGCGGCACCGCTCTGGTGTCCGCCTGGACAACTCTGCTCAATGCACTTCTGCTCCAGCGGTTTGACCGCCGGATCAAGGTGGCAGTGCTGGTGACGTTGCTTGCTCTCACGTATGCCGGCGGCTACATGCGTATCGCGCTCGTGCGCAAGACGATGGAAGGTCCCTCCCCGGGTCGAATCGGGCTGGCGCAGGGCAACATCGATGCGGCCGTGAAATGGAAAAAGGGCGCCAAGTACAGCATCGACATTTATGAAACGATTTCGCGGGAACTGGTGCAGCAGGATGTGGATCTGATCGTCTGGCCGGAAACCGCTACACCGGTGCGTCTGCAGCAGAGTCGAATCTGGCGACCGTATATGCAGGCGTTGGTCGACAGCCTGGGAGTGCCGGTTGTGACAGGAGCTTCTCACCATGAATGGGAGGACGGCGAACGAGTGCGGTACAACGCCGCGTTCATGGTTCGCCCGGACGGACACGAACAATTCGATTTCTATGCGAAAGTGCACCTTGTGCCGTTCGGCGAGCGGGTTCCGTTTCAG
>WJJA01000317.1 GCA_014729955.1 bacterium | reverse complement strand
CTGGCCGGGGAGGGGCGGGAGGTCCGTTTGCTGGTGCATGACTCCGAGACCGACCTGATCGAAGCGTTCCGGCCGTTGGAAGCAATCGCAGGCATTGCACTTGAGCAAACAGAGACCCTGCATGATCTGATCGGAGCGGTGCGCGGATGCGAGCTTTTCATCGGCAACGATTCCGGCCCGATGCACCTGGCGAACATTTACGGGAAGCGAACGATCATCCTTTGGGGGCCGGGCAACTACGAACGGATTCGTCCGCTCGGCACGAACAACACGATCCTGATCAAGCCGATCTCCTGCCGTCCCTGCAAGCAATATATCCATCCCGATCGTTGCGAACGCGGGATCAACGAATGCCTGTTGCGAATCGCTGTGAAAGAGGTGACGGGGGTGGTCGCACGATCCGAGCAGTGAACGGTGTGGCAGCCTGATCGAGGGCGGACGGGTTCATTGAACCGTCAGGTCATACCCGCGACCATGCCGGATGCGGGACCTGACGGAACGTTGGACCAACCAGGCCCTGCAGAAACGGCCTTGCCTTGATTACTTCGCGTTGAACCGTATGGTACCGTCCTCTATGCGGGCTCGGACGTTCGCGTTGCCACCCTTCAGCCGTAGCTTTACACGCCCTTCTTCCTCTTCGATGGTATCGAATGCGTTGTCCGCGCGCAGGGATCCGTCATCGAAGGTCGCGGTAAATACACCTCCGCCGCTGATGACATCCAGCTCGATCCGGCCGTCCTCGCCGTTCAGTCTGTAATTGCCGTTGTCGGAAAGGGCGGTTTCGATGTAAATGCGGCCGTCGTCGGTTTCCGCAAGCACTTCATCGAACTTTGCTTCGCGCACTTCCAGCCGTCCATCCTCGACGTATCCTGTAAACTCTCCACGTCCGCCGCGCATGCGAATGTCGCCGTCATCAGATTCCAGCTCGAATTCATCGCCTCCACAGTCCGACAGTCGAGCATCGCCGTCCTCGAAACGCAGGGAAATCGATCCGTTGATGCCCTCGATTTCGTAGGAGTCATCGTCGCCGCGCAATTTCAGGTTGATGCCCTTCGGGGCTTCGATTTCGATGATGTAGTCCTCACTCATCGAGCCGATGAATCCGACGAAACTGTGATCCCCGCCCTCCTCGCGTAAGAAGAGGTCACCGTTTTCCCTGGTGACGATCATCTCGAACGGTGTCGATTTGGATTTCACGAACAGTCCGCTGGTGCTGATTCGATGGTAGACATCCAGTTTCAGATCGGAACGATCCGTGCCCTTGATGACGATCTCAGCATCGTTCGTGTACAGCACCAGGGTGCCTTCCGCTTTAATCGGATAGACTTCGTTGAGGGTGTAGGTTTCGTCATCGGCACATGCCGCACCCGCAACGCTCAGCAGGAATCCCAATACCAGGATCAACTTCACACCGCGCATTACGTCGTCCTCCCGTCTGTGTTTCTTCATATGACACCCCTGACGGCAGAATGGTTACAGGGATTTCGAACGTGCACACTCGGGTTCAACGGTTGGAGACGTTGAGATTTTGCCCTTTCCGGTGATGGATGGTATCTTGCTTGTAGCCAAGGATGAGCCGGGGGAAGGACGATCGAGATGGATTTGTTCCAACGCACCGCCCGCAGATCGCTGATGGTACTGATGGTTTGGCTGATACCGGCCCTCGCAGCCCGGGCACAGGTCTGGAGTGAGGATGCAGCCGCCGTGCCGTCCATGTACGGCCTGGAGATGAACCTGGATATCAACCGTACCGACTACGCGCTCGATGATGTCTACGATCATCTGAACGCGCGGGTTGAGCTCTCTTCTCTGCCCGAAACGAGTCTCGAGATCGATGAGGCGAATTGGGTCAAACAATATGACGGCGGGTTGACATTTCGTGCGTGGCGGCTGCTTGCGACGGTACAGTACAGCTACCTCTCCACGGAAACCGCGAAGTATCGTACAAGGTTGGATTTTCAACTCGGCGAGCAGTACGAGCAATTTGATTTGCACACACGTGAACTGCTGTTCGGCCTGGGCTACCTGCAGCCGGTGATGCATTGGCTCGATGTTGCCGTGCTGGGCATGGGCGGACCGGCCTGGGCGCTGGCCGATGCGCAGAAAAAGGATCTGATGAGCCCGACGATTCTGCAGCACGACCTGGAAGGCAATTACACAGCCTGGCGTGTCGAAGGGCGATTGCGGTTCAACCTGCGCGACAACCTTGCGGTGCATCTGAAGGGCGGTTATCGCTGGTCGGACGCCGGCGTGCTGACCGGTTCGTTTTATGAGCGCGGTGAGCCGCCGTACAGCAGCGACACGCCGTACACCAACTATGCGAACAATGATGCGTTGAAATTCGACTACAGCGGGGTGTTTGTCGGTGTCGGGGTCACCCTGATGTCGCCGATGTTCGAGGACTAGCGGAGCGTCTCAGATACATCGAATGATAGCAATCGTCAGGTCACACTTGCCTGCGGCTACCAAGACTTGAAGGAACGTTTTTTCAGAGCGTTGTCGAAACGTTGTGTCGGGTCTTGGCCCGCGTCAGCGGGGTGTGACCCGACACTGAAAATGGATCTTTAACAGCAGTAGCGGATTCAAGGATAAACCATACAACGAGGGAACTGGGCATGTACGGAACGATCAAGGAGCACCTCGCCTCCGAGCTCGCTTCGATCAAGGAAGCGGGATTGTACAAGGATGAGCGTCTGATCCAGACACCGCAGGGACCGGAAATCAGGGTGCCCCAGGGTGAGGTGCTGAACTTCTGCGCCAACAACTATCTCGGTTTAAGCGATCACCCGGACCTGGTGAAATCGGCCCACGAGGCGCTCGACCGCTGGGGCTACGGCCTTTCCAGTGTCCGCTTCATCTGCGGCACGCAGGAGATTCACAAGCAGCTGGAACGTACCATCGCCGACTTCTTGAAAATGGACGATTCCATCCTGTTCAGCTCCTGCTTCGATGCCAACGGCGCACTGTTCGAACCGTTGATGCAGAAGGAAGATGCGATCATTTCCGACGCTCTCAACCACGCGTCCATCATTGACGGGATCCGTTTGAGCAAGGCTCAGCGCTTCCGTTACCAGCACTCCGACATGGCGGACCTCGAGGCGAAGCTGAAAGAGGCGCAGGATGCGCGTTTCCGTCTCGTGTTCACCGACGGCGTATTTTCCATGGACGGCGACACCGCAAAGCTGAACGAGATCTGCGACCTGGCGGAGAAGTACGATGCGCTGGTCGGGGTGGACGATTCGCACGCCACCGGCTTTATCGGCGAGAACGGTCGCGGTACGCCGGAAGAACTCGGTGTGATGGATCGTGTCGACATCATCACCTCCACGCTTGGCAAGGCACTTGGCGGGGCGTCCGGCGGGTTTATCACAGCACGGCAGGAGATCGTTGGCATTTTGCGGCAGCGAGGCCGTCCGTACCTGTTCTCCAACACCCTCGCGCCGCCCATCACCGCGAGCGCGATCACGGCCTTCAACCTGATCCAGGATTCGAAGGACCTGATCCGTGCGCTGAAGGAAAACACGACCTACTTCCGTGAGAAGATGACGGAGGCGGGCTTCGATATCAAGCCGGGCAACACGCCGATAGTGCCGATCATGATCTACGACGCGCCCAAGGCGCAGCAGTTCGCGAACGACTTGTTGAACGAAGGGATCTACGTTATCGGTTTCTTCTACCCGGTGGTGCCGAAAGGGCAGGCGCGGATTCGTGTGCAGCTTTCCGCAGCACACAGCCGGCAGCAGGTGGATCGTGCGATTGAGGCCTTCGTCAAGGTGGGTCGCAACTTGGGCGTGATTGAAGGCTAACCTGTTGAAACATAAATGTTTCAATGCCGAGACAGCGCGCTCTGCAGACCCTGACACGAGTGCGCTGTTTTTGTTATATTAACAGTATTGCACGAGGCTTGGGGCGTCGGCTGCATCGGCGCCCCGATCCTTTCTACCATACAGGAGTGATGGCGCTCGGAAGCGAATCGCCCGTTGGATCTTCGATGGATTGATAACACTCTCGGATTCCGATCTTATCCGGAATCCCGCGTGCGGGCATTCCTTTCGAGACACCCTGTTCAGTGAGCTTCTACATCATCGCGACGATGATGTTTTCCAGTGAGGTACAGACCGATGAGTGGTGAGAAGACCAACGGCAAGGGCAGCTTCGAGGTGAAGGTCGGGTTGGCGGACATGCTGCGGGGCGGCGTGATCATGGACGTCACGAACGCCGACCAGGCGAAGATTGCCGAGGATGCCGGCGCGGCAGCGGTGATGGCGCTGGAGCGTGTGCCGGCCGACATTCGCAAAGAGGGCGGCGTGGCGCGGATGGCGTCGATCCGTGTAATTGAAGAGATCCAGAAGGCCGTCGAGATTCCCGTGATGGCCAAGGCGCGTATCGGGCATTTTGTCGAGGCACAGATCCTGGAAGAGCTGGGCGTGGATTTCATCGACGAGTCCGAAGTGCTGACGCCTGCGGATGAGGCGAACCATATCGACAAGCATCAGTTCAAGGTGCCGTTTGTGTGCGGCTGCCGGAACCTGGGCGAAGCACTGCGTCGTATCGGCGAAGGCGCGGCGATGATTCGCACCAAGGGCGAAGCGGGCACCGGTGACGTGGTCGAGGCTGTGCGTCACATGCGTGCCGTGCAGGGCGACATTCGGCGGATGCAGCACATGGACCGTGCCGAGTTGATGGCGACGGCCAAGGAGATGGGTGCGCCGTACGAGCAGATCCTGTACGTGCATGAAAATGGGAAGATCCCGGTGCCGAACTTTGCCGCGGGCGGTGTCGCGACCCCGGCGGATGCGGCGTTGATGATGCAGCTCGGCGCCGAGTCAGTTTTTGTCGGGTCGGGGATCTTCAAGGCCGGCGCGGAACTACCGGACGACGAACGTATCAAGGCGCAGACCGCCCTGGCAAAGGCGATAGTGCGTGCGGTAACGCACTACCGTGACGCCGGCGAGCTGCTGGCCGCGCAGAAGGATCAGAACGCGGCGATGGTCGGCATTTCGGTCGCTTCGATGGCCGTGGAGGAGAAGATCGCCGGACGGGGGTGGTAATGCTCGTCGGGGTGATCGCCCTGCAGGGGGACTACGGAACCCACGCACAAGCCCTGCGGGATATCGGAGTGGAGGCTGTGGAAGTACGCAAGCCCGCGGATGCGGGCTTTGCTGATCCGAGCGGGTCGCGAGAGGCTTCCTTCAAGAGCGCCCGCGATGTCCAAACCGCCCTGCGGCCCGCCCCGGACGGCCTGGTGATTCCCGGCGGAGAATCGTCCACCATGGATCTGCTCGGTCGTCGCTACGGTCTCGACAAGCTGCTGGGCGCCTACGCGGCAAGCGGAAAGCTGCTCTTCGGCACCTGCGCCGGTGCGATCTGGCTGGGACGCGGGCACCATCACAAGGTCACGCCGCTTGGACTGATCGATGCCGAGGTCGAACGAAACGCCTACGGCCGGCAGGTGGACAGTTTCATTGCGCCGATCGATATTGATGGTCTCGACGAACCGTTCGAAGCGGTTTTTATTCGTGCACCGATCATCCGTGATGTCGGCCCCGGGGTGGAAGTGCTGGCCGAGCACAACGGTCAACCGGTGCTGATTCGTCAGAACAACATCTGGCTTGCGACTTTTCATCCCGAACGAGTGGACGACCGGCGTGTGCATCAGCTTGTCTTCGGTGTGGGGTGACCATCGCGGAACGGCGACGGTGTGTTGGGGTTGGACTGCCGGCGGCACCAGGCGGGCACGTAGGCCTGCCCTACCCTCATTCAAACCGTGGCTCAGTCTATCTCTCGCCGCAACTGAATCGCCTGCGACGCCGGGCGGCGTCTCGCTAATTCTTTCCCCGGTGCATGGGACCACTCCGCATTTCGGGGGTACCCATTCAGCTGTAAATCCAAGTCACCCAAGCCGGAACTCCAGGTTTCAGCCGCTTCGGTCAGCTCTTTGCCGGCCAAAGCTCTGACACATCGATTTTCTCTTCCAGTCGGCGGGTCAGCTCGGCGACAGTGATCTCCGGCTCGAGTTCGGAAAGACTGACCGTGAACTCGTCGTGGGGGCGACCTTCACGGTACTCCGGTTCACGG